>UQRJ01000019.1 GCA_900543345.1 uncultured Sporolactobacillus sp.
GCTTCAGATCGTACATTTTCCTTGAAGGATTTTTTCGGCGGTATCTGCCTGAGCATTGAGCGTGAGACGACAAGACGAGGGATGGCGCTGCAAATTCAATCGATCAGTCCGGGAATGCGGGACAAATTGATTCTGCCGGGGATTATCGAACATCAATCGATAGACGGCTTGCTTATTCTGTCGCACATTAGCACGGACTATATCCGCAAGACGCTTTCTTCCGGGGTTCCTGCCGTCTTAGTCGATCAACATCATCCGAATATTGATGCGGACGCGGTATTAACCAACAATCGCTTCGGTGCGTACCAGGCCGTGCAGCATCTCATTCGTTTGGGACACAAAAGAATCGGCTATCTGGGGAATATCGCGATCTCTCCTAGTTACGAAGAGCGATTGGAAGGCTACTTGCTGGCACTGCGGGAATACGGTATCAAGTCGCAGCCGGATTATATCTGCGATCGCGCTGTGGAGACCGATGAAGCGTTGCAGCAATCCATGGAAAAAATTTATCGCCTGCCGCAGCCGCCAACCGCCTGGTTTTGCGTGAACGACGGCCTTGGCTATTTTGCCAGCACCGCTCTGCAGCGACTGAAGCTAAAGGTTCCGGACGATGTTTCGATTTGCGGTTTTGATAACGGCCGGCTGTCGCAGATCGCTTCGCCGTCGATTACGACGATGGATGTCGATTTGAATTTATATGGGAAAAAAGCGGTTGAGCGGCTCTGCCAGCGCATGGAACGACCGACGGATGTTTTTCAGGAAATCTTGTTGCCGGCGCGGTTGATTGTCCGCGGTTCAACCGGGAAAGCGCCGAATTGACGGGTGGATGAATACGCTCGTTCTAAACGAAGAAGCCACGGAAAAATTATGAATAATGACCAATGACATTATACATATTTTCTCTCCTCGTATATAATAAACTCGTCATTGGTTTAGATAAATTTGTAAGGAGAGGATGCTTTTGAAATGTCCAAATTGCGGTCAGGAGCTTGAGGATGGCGATCTGTTCTGCACAAACTGCGGCGTTCGGATTGCGGAACCGGCCGCAACGGCAGCCATCCCTCAGGCGACAGCGCCCGATCGGGAGACGCCCGGTGGCGAAGGATATCGGAAATATTGGCTTTTTCTGCTCAGAACCTTAAAACACCCGCTGGCACAAGGTGTACGGGAGACACATCCTTATTTCGGCTATATCAGTTTCCTACTGACTTCATTACTTTTTTCTATCGGACTGACTTCGTGGATCAATCACATGATTTCGAGCTTTGTGAAAATGCTTCCAGTCGTCGATCAAGCAGCGGTGTCCAATTTTATGCTGAACTATTATCAAGTTTTCTTTTTTATTCTGCTGGACACGTTCGCTATCGCCGCTGTTACATACGGTGTGATTAAACTGGTTTATCGCAGCAATCTTGGGTTTAATGTTTTTGTTACCCAGTATGCGGCTATCGGAACGCCCGTACTTGCGCTCAGTTTGCTGACATTGGTCATCGGATTGGCGGAGATTGGCGGTACTTTTCCGCTAATTATCATTAGTTTTAACTTCTCCTTGCTGTTCTTGCCGAGCACGGTCCTGCTATATGCGGTGAAAAACAACGGAACGATGGATCGTGTGTATGCCTATCTGATTACGCTGGTCGCCACGACGTTCGTTCAATACTTTGCTGTGCGGATCGCCATTGATCCGTTGCTGACGGCCATCCAGAGTCTATTTAAGTCCATTATTAATTCTGTCGGTTCGTTTCCATTTTAAGTGGTGCCGGATAAAGTAGAAAAGGGAGAGTCGCCGATTAAGGTTGGTTTATTGTTCAACTTTAGGGGGTCACTGCAAAAGCGGGGCTCTTTTTTTATTATCAGCCTGCGAATGGAGGATGCCGGATCGGCCGATTTCTCCTGAGCAGGCTGCCAAAGGATGATAAATGATTTATGGGCATCGGTCTAATAAGATGGAAAAACTTTTTTCATATGGAGCAAGACGTCTAAAGTTTTCCTTTTTACACAAGCATGGACAGCCGACAAACTTCGGTATATTCTAGGTATAATTCGAATATTCTGTTGCTTATACCCGGCGGTACTTCAGCCGGCGTCAAAGGAAACCCACGGTGAATAGAATATAAAGTAAATGAATTTTGAAGGAGGAACTCGATTTTGAAGCCGATTATCGGAATCACTAGCAGTCATATGAAAAAGAATGATTACGTAGAGGGACCCTATACGCATAAAGATTATGCTGCGTCGCTGATCCGAGCTGGCGGCATTCCGTTTATATTACCGACAACCACCGATAAGGCAACGATTGAGGCATACCTGTCCTATTGTGACGGGATACTTTTCAGCGGCGGCTGTGATGTGGATCCGCGGTTTTATAACCAGGATCCGTCGATTCACACTGAAGATGTCGATATTCAACGTGATCGTATCGAATTTGCCCTCATTCGCGGTGCCTTGAAAAAGAAGAAACCGATCATGGGCATTTGCCGCGGGATTCAGGTTATTAACGTGGCGCTGGGCGGAACGCTCATTCAGGATATTAACGACGAAATCGAAGAGCCCATCCAACATGAGCAAAAAGCGGCTCGAGGGGAATCGAGTCACTCAGTCCGGCTGGTTAAGGGAAGTTTGCTATTTCATATGCTGGGCGATCGTGATGCGGTTTATGTGAATAGTCTGCACCATCAGTCCGTTGCTAAAGTCGCCGATTCATTGAAAGCCGTTGCCTTCTCCGGAGACGGAGTGATTGAAGCGGTTGAGGCGAGAGATGGAAGCAATTTATTTGCCGTTCAATGGCATCCGGAATCAATGGCGATGGCCGGAGATAAACAGATGCTTAATTTATTTAAAACATTTGTCGGAAAATGTATGCAAAAAAGTAAAGTACGATTGGAAGCGTAGGTTCAATAACATAAATAATTGTAATAAATGAACTGCTGCCGTTCCGTTGGTTATCGGAGCTATTAGGTTCACAATTAATTTCCATAACAAACAATAAAAGTATTAATATAGCATTTTATGAGTCTAATGGTCCCGTTAAGAATGGTATAATAAGGATGCTATCATTGGTTTAATTGGATAATATCGGAAAAGAGGGGATCAATCGTTGTACTGTAAACATTGCGGAGCGAAAATTACGAAGAAGGATGTGAAATTTTGTCCAAAATGCGGCGCCCCGCTCGCTGTGCCGAAATCGTCGGAGGACCGCACAGTCCGTCGATCGTCGCCGCAGGACGAGGCAAAGTCCATGCAAGACACGATTCCGGATAAAGTTCACCATGCGGACGCAGCTGCGGAAACTCGGCCCGTATCGCCGGGGCACTCATCTTCAGGAACCGTTCCCGCATCGCCGGTACAATCCACATTGCCGGTCGGACCGGGCGCTCCGGAAGATCCATTCTATGAACCGCAACATGTACATAAAAAATGGAAACATAAGAAACTTGTTCTGATTCCGCTGTTGATTTTAATTATTCTTGGTGCGGTGGGATATTATACCGGGAAGTATCTGACCGATCCGTCAAGAACGGTCGATACGTTTCGCTCGGCAGTCAAAGCGCAGAATGTTCGCCAGTTGAAAGGCATAGTCGGCACCAACGATAATACGACGGTCACCGACACTCAGGTGCGGGCGATGCTGCGCTTGTTTAAGCAAAATCCGGAACTGTATTCGTCAATTCTGGATTCCCTGAATCGCTCAGCAGAATCGATTCATCACAAACGAAGCGGGGATACGCTTTACTATCTGCAAAAGGACGGCAAGTCGTTCTTATTTTTCGATCGCTACCGCATTGGAACGACCGCCGTGCATCCGCGGATTACAACGAATTTGAAAGGGATGTCGGTCGGTATTAAAGACGTCGGCACGGAAAAGAAAGCGGTAAAAGCTGACGGCGACCAGCCGCAGACGTTGGTAATGGACGGAGTCATTCCCGGGATTTACACGTTTTATGGGAAAGCGGACCGGATGAATTCGTCGAAAACGGCGACCGTCACAAAACCACGGACGGAAATTGATTTTTCTGGAATTTTTATTCCGGTCGCCAGTAATATTGCCGGAGCGGAATTATACGTCGACGGCAAGGATACCGGTCAAACAGTTAAAGAAGCGGGCGTATGGGGGCCGTTTAAACACGGCGCTACCCCGACGTTCTCGGCAAAGTATACCGTCGGCGGCAAGTCAATCGAATCGGCAGAGGTTTCGATATCGGATGACGATAATTACGACAGCATATCGCTTGAGGATGCCGAGAGCGAGGGCGTGAATCTCGTCTTTGAAGCAGCGGAGTCCGCTGATTTTTACTCTTTAGATGCCGACGACAAAGATGCCGTCAAAGAAAAGCTAAACGATTATTTCGGCAATTATTTCAATGCGACGAGCAATGCGGTATCCAACGATGATACAGAAGATTTTATTTCATACTTTGTAGCCGGAAGCGATTTTTTCAAAGAACAGCTCCAGACCGTCAAGAAGTTTAACGACGACGGCGTCGAGGAGAGTGTAAAAGATTATACGATCGGCGATTTCAAGAAAATCGGAGAGAACTTGTACAGCGTGCCCGTCGATGAAGATTGGGACGAAACGATTTACAGTGACGACGGCGATGAAAAGGAAAAAGAAATCACATATACGAGCACTTATCAGCTGAAAGAAACGGCACCGGGTGAATTGAAAATTGTCGATGTTAAGATTGCCAATCGGCAGGTACAGGATCTGTCCGACGTCGGCAGTGAAGATGATAGTAACGAATTCTGAATAAGCTGTGAAAAAACGGCAAGGCTTAATCTGCGGAATGGGCTGTGCAAAGCAGAGTGGCCCGCGATATAGGGGGCATGAAAAAGGTCCGTCCCTTCGTTGTGGACGAACCCTTTTTCATGCCCTTTTTTGCTGCCGTTAGTGGTGCGGGAATGGGCTAAAGCATGACAACCGATGCCTGTGACCTTTTGCGTGTTCAAATTCAAATTGAATCGGGGAGGAATCCGGGAAGATTCAATCGTTCAAATGAAAAGAAGCGACAAGTCCCCTAAGTTCGTCGGCGGTCTGTGCAAGCGAGCTGGCATTATTGGCCACCTCTTCGGCTGCGCCGGTTTGTTCACCGGTGGCCGCCGAGATGTTTTGTGTGCCGGCGGAGGTCTTATGCGCCGTTTCTTCGATGGTTTGATAGGTGGCGGCGGCTTTGAACGAGGCCTTGGATATCTTGTTGACTTCGTCGTCGACTTTTTTCATGCTATCGCTGGTGTGCACGACATATTCTTCGATCTTTTTGAATGACTCGCCAGTTCGATTGACAGTGACCACGCCTTGTTCGAATTTTTTTACGCCGGTACTCATGGAATGGACCAGTTCTTCCGTTTCCTGTTGAATGGAGTCGAGAATGGTCCGTACGCGTTTGGCCGATGCCGCGGACTGATCGGCCAGTTTACCGATCTCATCGGCGACGACGGAAAAGCCACGGCCTTGTTCGCCGGCGCGGGCTGCTTCAATTGCGGCGTTCAGCGACAGCATCTGTGTCTGATCGGCGATATTATTGATGTCTTTGATAATTTTATCAATATCGTGGGTCTGGCCGCTCAATTTTCCAACCAGTCCGGCCAATTCAGTCATCGTATCCTGAATGTCTTTCATTTGCTCAGTCGCTTGCCGCATATCTTTCTGGCCGCTGCGCACAGTTGTCACTGAATCGCGGGAGACGTCGGCAAGTTGCATGGTGTCCATCGTAATGGATGCGATCGACATATTAATGCCTTCTGTTTCTTTTTTCGCGCTGCCCACGCGTTGCAGCTGCTGGTCGGCCGCTTTTGCGACTTCGCTTAAGGCAGAAGCAATTTCGTCCGTCGATGCTTTGTTCTCTTCGGAAGAAGCGGTCAATTCCTGCGATGAGGCGGCGACCGTCTCCGAACGAGCGGACAGGGTGCGGATGATTTTGCGCAATGAGTCGATCATCGTGTTGACGCTCTGTCTCATGATCGTAAACTCGCGGTTAGTATTGACTCTATCATCCAGTGTTTTGGATAAATCACGTTTGGCCACGGCATCCAGCCGGTTAACGAATATCGTCATCGGCCGGAGAAAAATTCGCTGGCAGGCAAACCAGACAATGACAGAAATGATGATGACGGCAGCCAGAGCAATCAGGCCGATCTGACCGAGAATCGGCAGAATCAATCGGCTTGACTCGCCGGAGATGCTTTTTAAATCGTTATAGACCGCTCCAAAAATGAACAGATCGGGTACAATAACGATGGCTGCCACCATCAAGAGAAATAATGTGCGAATTGAAAGAGAATATGAGAATTTCAGCAAACGGCGCCACAGGGACATATTGACCGGCCTCCACAATAAGTGTTAAATACTCTACTATTGTTATCGGACAATCGTCCCATATCTTTTATAACGCTTTCATTATTTCTCCTGCGGATAGCCGGTAAAGAATAGCTGGGCTCATTTCAATCGGGAAAAAGGCGAAGCCGAATAAAGATAGTGATCCATAAGTTTGTTTGGTTTCGCTGCCGCTTAATCACTTAAATAGCTTCCGCATCTTGCTGGCGATATGTGCGGTTGTCACTCCCCTTTTGCTCATTGCCGGCCTTTCCGGAATATAATCACCGCCCTATACTCCGGAATGTAAAATAACACGCGAAGAACATCACCTTCTTCTCATAGGGATCCGGATAATTTTTTACGCTAAAGATATGGGCGATTTTTTCTCGAAAACAACCGAAAACAAGAGAAATATTCTCTCCCGTTTTCGGTTGCTTGGCCGACCTTGGAGACTGAATACGTTTATCGCGCTCACCGGCCTCCTATAATTAAGAAAAGCATTGAGTGAATTTTCATTAATCGGCTATGCTGACTGGGTTTTCACTTTTTCTCGATCGGTTTTCCGGCACTCGTTTCACGTAGCGCTGCCCGATTTACTTTCATCATTGCATGCCGCCGCCGGCATTTTTATAATTTAAAGGAGTGCATGTTTATTATAGAAAGCGAGACAAGCCATGGAATATATTATTAAGTTTATGTACGGATTCATTTTGCCGCCGGGTTTCTTTGTGACGCTGTCTCTGATTCTGTTTGCCGTGCTGCGAAAACAAAATCGGCGCCTGTCGCGGCTTTTTGCGGGGATGGCTTTGCTTCTGTATCTTGCTTTTATTCCGCTCACCGGCGAGTTGCTTGTGCGTCCGCTTGAGCAGCATGATCAGCCGCCGACTCATCTGAGCGGCGATGTTCTTGTTATGCTTGGCGCCGGCGCAACGTCCGATACGCCGGATATCGATGGTAAGGGACAACTGTCCGGTTTTGCCGCCAACCGGTTACTGACGATCGTCCGGCTCCAGCGTCAGACCGGCCTGCCGGTCATTCTCTCGGGCGGCAAAGTCTATTCGGACAGCGGCGTCGAAGCCCGCATTGCCCGGCGGCAGCTGATTGCCCTCGGTGTACCGGCGAAAAAGCTCATTGTCGAGGACGGCAGTATCACGACGCGGACAAATGCGTTGAATACGAAAAAAATACTCCGCCATTATCATTACCGCCGGCCGATTCTTGTCACCTCCGCTTTTCATATGCCGCGGGCGGTGCGTAATTTTTCTAAGATCGGCATCCATGTCCAACCCTATCCGACCGATTATCTAGTCGATCGCCAGCAAGCTGTCTATCCGGCGAAGTTTGTCCCGACCGATGGCAGCGTCCTGTTCATCGCGATTAAAGAATACGTGGGACTACTCGCAACATTATTGTAGACGTTTATTGATGCATCGTCGAATTAAGGGCACTGCTGTCGAAAAATATAATTGCCAATTTATTTCGACAACAGAAAAGGAAAATACAGCGATGAAAAAAATGCTATTGACGGTGGGAACCGTCTTAACGATTTTATGCGTGGCGGCCGCCGTTTGGGGCGCTTGGATGTGGCATGAAACATCGGCAACCGCCGATAAAATGTATAAAAGCGAAAACAGTTCCAAAGAAGCGCACCAAACGGTTGCTACGCGAAAACCGATCAGTTTACTCCTTCTTGGTGTGGATGAACGGAAGGACGACAAGGGCCGGTCGGATACAATTATTGTTCTGACGCTGAATCCGAAAACAAAAACAATGCAGATGATATCGATTCCCCGCGATACGCGCACTACGATCGTCGGGAAGAATGTCGCGGGAAAAATTAATGCCGCCTATGCGTACGGCGGTGTCAGCACCGCGGAGAAAACCGTCAGCCGTTTTTTAAATGACGTGCCATTCGATTTTTATATCAAAATCAACATGCAGGGTATGAAAGACCTTGTCGATGCCACCGGCGGGGTGGAAGTCGATAATCAAATTGCCTGGGTTGACGAAGGCTATTATAAGAAAGGCTATCCATTTAAAAAGGGGAAAATATACCTGAAAAATGGAGCCATGGCGCTTGGTTACGTGCGGATGCGTCATCTCGATCCACAGGGCGACATCGGCCGCAATAAACGACAGCGACAGGTGATCATGGCGATTATCGATAAGATGTCCGGCGTCGGTTCGGTGTCCCGCTACACGCAGATTCTCCACGCGATTGGAAAAAACGTCACGACAGACATGACTTTCGACGATATGAAAAATGTCGCCTTGCATTATCGGGATGCGCGCAAGCACACGAAATCTTATGAGGTTCATGAAAAAGAACAGGTCATCAACGGAGCGGATTATCTTGTTGCGACCGACGCGGAACGACAGCGCGTACATGAAATGATCATGCAACAGCTGGAAAAATAGAGCGCGTGTCGGTTAGGGGTAACGAGGAGTGACGAGTAAAGGAAGATGACCGCCGCCGCACCAATTGCATACGCAGTGGAAGAAGTTTCGAAAGAAAAGCTGAGAAATCTGATCGAAGCAATAAAAGTTTTGATAAGATCATGAAAAGTTCCGATAGCAGCAGGAGAAGTTCTGATGAGAAGGGCTGAGCGTTCTGATAGCAGTCATCATCTGTCCCGCCGCCAAAAGAAAAACCGCCCGAATCGATGTCTGATCCGGGCGGTCTCTTTACTGTTATGATTTTTGCTCGATCCAATTCAGCGTTGTCTGAATGGCTTGGTCCCAATACGACCATTCATGAGCCGCCCCCGCCTTTTCGATATACCGATGGGGGAGAGTCGAACTGTCCAGCTTTGTTTTAAACCGTTGATTTTCTTCATAGAGGAAATCGGCGCTGCCGCAAAACTGAATAATTTCCGGCTTCCGACCGTCTACTGCGGATACGCGGTCGACCAGTGCAAATAGGTCGCTTGCCGGTTTGACGTCGGCGCCGAAAATCCAATTGAATTCCTCCGGCCGTTCATGATTCCACAATTTTGCCGAGCGGATATCCACCGCTCCGGACATTGACGCAATGCCGACAAATTTTTCCGGTTCGTTCAGCCCCCACTTCAGCGCGCCGTAGCCGCCCATCGATAACCCGGCGACAAAACATCGGCGTGCATCGCTTGTCAGTGGAAACCACGTTTTTATCTTTTGCGGCAATTCGTTGGTCAGG
Source organism: uncultured Sporolactobacillus sp. (assembly GCA_900543345.1). Taxonomy (GTDB): domain Bacteria; phylum Bacillota; class Bacilli; order Bacillales; family Sporolactobacillaceae; genus Sporolactobacillus. The sequence continues at coordinate 9,489 of UQRJ01000019.1, forward strand.
TAGGTCCAGTAATGGTTGCCGCAAATCATGTCGGCATAGAAACTGCGATGCACTTCCGGCATAATCACGATCAGTTGCCGATCGCCGACATAGCGCACAAGCGGTGTCTGCGTCAGCCAGCTATCCGCATCGCCGCCGAGTCCGTGCAGCAAATAAAGCACTGCGGGCGGCCGCTCCGGAGCAATGCTATCCGGGACAATCACATTGACCGTCGTCATCAACTGAAGGATCGTCGAGTAAAATTTGATATGCATCTGTGCCACGAAAAGTGCGCCTCCCGTTCAAGCTGTCTGACTGTTCTCTGAAACGACTGACCTTCGTCAGGGCCTTCTTGCGTGTTGCCGGTGGTTATTAGACCGTTCGACACTCCCCATTATCATAGACGGTTAATGGATCTCCTGCAATACGGCGATAGGCGGTGCCGGTTTCGGTTACGGAAATTTTTAACTCTGTGTTATTAAACCGTAAACCGAATCGATAACTTTTCCATTGCCTGGGAAGCAGCGGGTGGAAATGCAGCTGCCCGTTTTTGATTCTTAAGCCGGCGAAACCGAATACAATGGTCAGCCAACTTCCGGCCATTGCCGCCGTATGCACGCCATCGGCTATATTATGCTGATAATCATCCAGATCCGCCCGGGCCGTTCGATAGAAGAAAGCGACCGCCGGACCGATTCGCCCCAACTCTGCTGCCAGGATGGCGTGAGCCGATGTGGACAAAGAGGAGTCGTGCGTTGTCAACGGTTCATAATAGTCGTAGTTTATCTCTTTTTCCTTACGGGTAAAGCGCTCGCCCTGCAGAATCATTGCCAATACGAGGTCGGCTTGCTTCAGAACCTGTCGGCGGTAAATCGTCAGCGGGTGAAAATGAAGCAGCAACGGATACTGATCGGGAGTGGTTGTATCGAAATCCCATTTACCTTTAGAGAGAAAACTGTCGTCCTGCCCGATCAAATCTCCCTGCCGGTACAGGTACATTTCATCCGCCGCTTTTTTGAAAAGCCGGTACTCTTTTTCATTGACACCGTACTTCTTTAAATTGTCCGGATGTAGATGAGCCGTCAGGTATTCCAACTCATCCTTGACCATCAGATTCGTATAGGCATTGTTGTTGACCATTGCCGTATACTCGTCCGGTCCGGTGACGCAGTCGAGAACGAATCCGCGGTTCGGGACAAAGCTGCCATAACTCAGATAGAATCTGCTTGTTTCGATCAGCATCTCCATTCCTTTTTCACGCAGAAAATCTTCGTCGCCCGTGACCGTGACATATTGCTTAAGCGCGTACATGATATCGGCGTTGATATGGATCTGTGCCGTCCCGGCCGGATAGTAAGCCGACGCCTCCTCGCCGTTGATGGTGCGCCACGGAAACAGAGCGCCGCGGCAGCCCATTTCTTTGGCTCGTTTTCTTGCCTGATCGAGAATGCTGTAACGATAGTCCAGAAACTGGCGAGCAATATCGGGATAGGTAAAAAGAAAGAAAGGGAAGATGAAGATCTCCGAATCCCAGAAATAATGCCCTTCGTAGCCTTCGCCGGTAATGCCTTTAGCTGCGATATTTGTTTTTCCGTCGCGACCGGCCGATTGTAACAGTTGGAAGCAGTTGAAGTGGACCGCCTGTTCCAATGCACGGTCGCCTGCAACTTCGACGTTGGCCAGGCGCCAGAAATGCTGCAGAAAATCTTTCTGTTCGTCCATCAATGTCTCCGGTCCGGCATCGCGGGCGAAGAGCAGCTCGCGCCGGAGCATTTCGGGCAGTGTCTGCCGATTGTGTTGCGGACCGGTCGTGTAGCCGATGTACTTAGTCAGATCCACATCGGAGCGGCCGAAGTCAAACGTTTCCGCAAGCAGCGTATCCATCGCTGCTTTTTCCCCCTTGGTTGAATGAGACATTGCCGAACAGATCGACAGTTCCGAAGCATAGGTGTCTTCAAGTGCGGCCAACCATTCGGAGTCTTTGATCGCTTGTTTATTGATATAAACGTTATGAAGAAAATGCGAGCCGGTCCGCGGGTCGTTTTTGTTTTCCCGATTATGGACGTCCAGGTCGATGGATGAAATAAGCTTTATTGCCGCTTTGTTTTCCGGTTGGTGAATGGTCAATCGATCGTAGGCGATATTTTTCCTCGCCAAAGAAACCAAGCGCGTGAAACATAGATTCAGGCTTTTTCCAGTTTTTGGCGATGTCCACCGATAGCCTCGTTCCATGTATCCCTCTTTGAGATGAAGTCTGCGAAAATAGTGATCGATTCGACCGCTGCACAGATTGACCGGCTCTCCGTCGGCCAAAATAGCTATCTTCAATGTATTGGGGACGTTCAGAATGGTCTGATGATTTTTCGCGTAACCATAGGCAATTTCTCCGTACCGGATCGGCGCTGTTTCATAAAAGCCGTTGATAAAAATACCGGGATAAGAATAATCTGCTAATCCGGGAGTTGTTTCTTCGGCGAAACCGCGCATGCCGATATAGCCGTTGCCGACTGTAAAGATGGTTTCATTGCGCTTGTTATTATTCTGGGTGAACGATGGTTCGGAAATCGTCCACGGTTCGATCGGATAAATGATCGACGTTGTCTTTTGCAAACTCATTTAATTCCTGCCTCCTTAAAATAAAACGAATGAGTGCGGTGCAACTACTTTTTCCCGATCGTCGAGCACGACGGAGATGGGGCGATCGGATTGATTGGTTACCTTCCGAGTCTCCTGTGACAATTCGATCCATAACCGGCTGCCCCTCCAGATAATGGGGAATGACAGCGCCTTCCACTGCTTGGGCAGATGCGGACGCACATGCAGCTTTCTGTCCAGCAAACGCACACCGCCGAAGCCATTGACGACGTCCAACCAGATTCCGGCAATCGAGGCGGCATGAATGCCCATATTACTGGAATCCATATTTTCACCAAGGTCGATTCGACTAGCTTTTGCAAACATTTGATAAGCGACGTCCGCATAACCGAGATCATTCGCCAGGATGGCGTGAATCGATCGGCTGAGCGACGAGTCGTGAAGTGTTTTTGGTTCATAATAATTCCAGTTGGCCTGTTTAACGTCGGTAGAAAATTGATCTCCCAGTAAGTAGAGAAGCGTAATAATATCTGCCTGTTTCGTGACTTGCATATGGCTGACCTGATTAATATTGTAGTGATCGAATAACGTGCCGACCCGATCCATCGCTTTATATGGGGTCAGGTCAATAATCTTTTTGTTTAAATATTGATCGTCCTGCGGAATGATGTTCTGCGCGTCCGGCTGTGGCAAATATAATCGATCGGCCTTCGTTTGCCAATTTTTAAGCTGATTGTCCAGCTTCCATTTATGATTCAAACGATTAAAAACATGCGGATTGTTGTTTTTTAATTCGTGATATGCATGAACGGCTTGCGCCAGGTTCCAGTGAGCCATATAGTTGGTATAGGCGTTATTATTGGCATGTTCTTTATACTCATCAGGACCGATTACATCGTTTATTTCGTATCTGCTGCGGCTTTCGTTCCATTCAAGACGTGATGCCCAGAATATGGCGGTTAGAAATAGCACTTCATAGCCATATCGATTCATAAAATCATCGTCGCCCGTAAATCGATGATACAGCCAGAATGCGTAGGCGATGTCGGCAGTAATATGCTGTTCGATCATGCCGGACCAAATCTTCGTGTATTTTCCCGTTACTACGTCTGCTCCGCCGTAAACCGGCGTCACTTCGCCGTCTTCCATCCAGGCCGATTCCCAGGGAAACATGGCCCCCTCATAACCGTTATCGTGTGCTTTTTGAATGGCCCCGGGCAAAGTTAAATAGCGATATTCCAACAGCCTGCGGGCGATGTCCGGAGCATTGCTGATAAAATAGGGTAAAATAAAAATCTCGGTATCCCAAAATACATGGCCTTTATAGCCTTCACCGGAGAGTCCCTTGGCTGCAATGCTCATCCGACGATCGTGGGCTGGTGTCATCGTCGTTAAGTGATATTGGGCGAAACGGACGGCCAGTTGGTCAAAATCGTTACCGGCAATGCGGATCGGATGCGCGGCCCAGACTTTTTGCTGCCAACGGTGCGTATGTTTTCTGAATAATTCCTCATAACGCCCGGAATCGGCGATAAATTGTTTTAATGTCGCTTCTTCAGATGTAAAATTCTCATCTCGGCTTGTATAGATTCCAGAAATTTTTTCTATTGACCATTCCCGATGGACTGGGATGTGTATGGAGTGAAACTCTTGATAGATGCGCCGACGATCCATGACAATCATCGCGGTCGGAGGAGCAGCATCGAAGTAATGGCGGCTATAATGGTAAAAATCAATCCCCGATTGTAATGTCTTGTGCTGCAGTTTCATGATTTTTCCGTCAAACAATCGCAATTCGCCTTCCGCAAAATGTTGAGTGCCGGAGTTGGTCATTCTACCGTTTATTCCGGATGAAATCGAAATATCCGCGTCGGCAGTTAACGGTGTAATGGTGACTTTTTGCCCGATCAGGTGCAGATTGTCGAGTGAGACAAAGCGGCGGAATGTCAGCAGATATTCACTTTTCGCAGCGGATTGCCAGCGTATTTGACGTGTCAATTCCGCCTGTTTTAAATTGAGTTGTCGCTGATAATCGATAATTTTTCCGTGCGACAGTTTAAAAAGTTCACCGTCGAGCGTGATATCGATGCCGAGGACGTCGGCCGTATTGGGCAGCTCGGTTACTTCTTTTTTCCCTGGAAAACGATCGAATGTACCCGCAACAAACAAGCCGCGCGTTTCTGCAGCATAATGTTCTTCGGTTGCGGAACGCAATCCCATGTAACCGTTGCCGAGACTGAAAACGGCTTCGGCTTTACCGAGTTTGTGCGGCAAAAATGCTGTTTCGGCGACAATCCAGTTGCTTAGCGCTCCGGAACCCCGATCATATTGTATAATTTGTCCAGAAGGTGTCACGTTCAGGATCTCCCTTGGTGAAAATTGTAAATAAGATAACGCTTTCTTCTTGATAAAATATATACGAAACGTTTCGGATGGTCAATATGTGAAGTAGAATAATATTATAAATTTAAAGATTTGCTTAATGATATTAACGTTTCGGGAGCGACGCACCATGAGTCTACTTGATCAGTTTCAGCAAAGTCTATTATTCCGCTGGAAAGAGATGGCCGGATGGCCGCGGCAGAGTCTCTGGAAATCTTTTTTTTATCTGCTGATTCTTATTATCGGCAGCCAGACACTTACCATCGGATGGGCCTTTTATCAAACTGGAAAAATCGACTATCGGACAGTTATTGCAGAAATGCCGGCTTTCAAATTAACGAAATCGACCCTATACTATCGCGGCGATCCGACGATGGTGTCCGTTCCTGCTTTTCATGTGACCGTGCAGATCGGCGGGCGGCCCGGCATACCCGTGGGCGGCGGTAATACGATTGTTTTTTATCGGGACGGCTTGCGAATGACTAACGATGGGTTGAGTGGCCGCCGCACGTTATCGTATGCGTCGCTGCCGATTTGGAGGAACCGACAGGCTTATGTCAAACGCGATGTGATTCGGTGGCTGAATAAGAATCGCGATACGCTGACGGCTATCGCCTTTCTCTATCAATATGTGCGGGCGGCCGCCGCCCTTGTCGGTGCTCTGCTGATCGTTTCACTGATTGCGGGCGTTTCTGTGCCGCTGGCTCGGCGGGCGGGAGTCACCTATCGCCGGTTGTGTGGACATATTCGGCTTATGGGCTGACGCTGCCGGTTCTCGTGCGCACGTTCTTGGCGATGATGGATTTGTTAATACCTTATGCGGCTTTTCTCACGTGGGCAATCGATATGTTCCTCGTCTATTTGGTTGTTCGCCATATTGAAAAAAGGGAACAAGCGGATTGATCGATTAGGCCTTGCCGGTGGAGTCGCGAATAATCAGTTCGCTAGGCAGTACGACATGCTTTTCTTCTGTGTTTCCGGATAACATGTTAAGCAGCAATGTGGTTGCCGAAATGCCCAAGGCGTACGGATCTTGCGCGATGGTCGTTAAGGACGGCGTCACATATTGTGTCAAAAGAATGTTGTCAAAACCGATCAGCGACAAATCTTCCGGAATATGGATTTCCAATTCCCGGGCCGCTCGAAGGACACCGAGGGCCATGATATCGCTGGCACAAATCATCGCTGTCACATCGGTATGATAAATCAGGAAGTTCAACGCAGCATGATAGGCAATATCCTCGTTAAAATCGCCGTCACAAACCAAAGATTGGTCATAGCCGATGTTTAGCGTTTTTAAAGTGGAACGATAGGCATCCAGACGTATTTTACAAACATAGGCCTGTTTATGGCCGTTCATAAAGGCAATTTTCCGATGGCCCAGCCGGACTAGATATTTTACGGCGGTGCGGATGCCGTCGGCTTGATTGCATGTAACATAACCGGTGGTCTTGTTTTCAACCGGAATATCGATCAGTACCGTAGGGACGCTGCTTTCCACCGCTTCTTTCAGATAAGGGTCGTCCGTCTTCAGCCCCTGAATCACGACGCCGTCCAGATTGCGTTCCTGAATAATTTGGAGAAAATTTTTATTCTTTTGTCTTGACGTAGATGTGCTAAGAAGAATCATTTCATAATCTTTTTTTGCCACGTATTCGGATACGCCGCAGAGAACGCTGAAGACAAAGTTATCCTTGCCGCTCTCGCGTTTGAGATCGCTGACTAGCAGGCCAATCGTTTTTGATTTTTTTGTGACAAGCGTTCGTGCTAAAATATTGGGTATATAATTCAGTTGTTCTGCGGTTTTCCGTATGATTAGCCGAGTGTGTTCGCTAACGTCGTCATAGCCATTCAGAGCTCTGGAAACCGTTGTTACCGAAAACCCGGTTGCTTGCGCAATATCTTTGATGGTTGCCAAAACGTTATCCCCCGTTCTTTTCCACTGCAATTCATTTTATCTGTATTCACCGAGGGATTCAATGAATCACGAAAATATCGACGCATTTGACATCCGAAACGTTTTGGATTATAACGGGGATGTAAATGAAGGCGCTTTCTTTATTTGAACCTAATTTTGAATCTTGAGGGGGAAAAGAAGATGAACAGACTTTGCAAGTTGCTCGCGACGACAGTTGCCGTTGCAGGCATGCTGATTACTGCTGCATGCGGCAACACAAGCGGTAGCAGTCAGTCCGGATCGAGTTCGAATTCGGGCAGCAAGACCGTGACATTGGGCGTCTGGAAAGGCACGGATGCGGAAGTTACGGCACGAAAAAAATTAATTGCTAATTTTGAGAAAGATACTGGATTAAAGGTTAAAGAGCGAATTTATAATGATTATGTGACACAGCTGCAAACCGATTTAATCGGCGGCAAAGCACCGGACGTGTTCTACGTCGATTCCTCGGTACTTCCGAGTCTGGAAGAAAAACATGTTCTTGAACCGCTTGATTCGTACATTAGCAAAACAAAGGGCTTCAATAAGTCAGACTTTTATGGGCCGGTCTATAACGCCTTTAAAGGACAAGACGGCAAGCAGTACGGCGTTCCGAAAGATTATTCAACGCTTGCTTTGATCTACAATAAAGACATGTTTAAAAAAGCAGGTATCAGTCCCTCCGAGATTCCGACAAAAGACAGTGAAATGGAGACATTTTTGGAAAAGTTGAAAGCCAAACTGCCGAAAAATGTCGCCCCCGATTCATTTACTGCTGATCTGGCACGGCAGATGTTTATTGCCGAAGCCTCGGGTGAGAAGTTAACGACCGATAAGGGCTATTCCAATTTGAATAATCCAAAAATTATTAAGGCCATCCAGCCGTTAGTCGACATGTATCAGAAAGGCCTATTGAAACGACCGACTGATTTAGGGCAGGATAACTCTGAAAATGCATTTGGCGTAAAAAAAGCGGCGCTGACGATGGACGGCAACTGGATCATCGCCCAGTTGCAACAAAATTTTAAAGACGTTCATTACGGTGTCAAGCCGCTGCCGACCATCAATGGTAAGAAAACAACCATGGTGTATACAGTTAGCTATTCGATGAACGCGAATTCCAAGAATAAAGCTAATGCCTGGAAACTACTCAATTATTTTACCGGGAAAAAAGGTATGGAGATCTGGGCCAAGAATGCGTCCGTCCTGCCGTCCAGAAAATCAATTGCCGACAAGATGAACATCGCGAATGATCCGATTTTTAAACCATTTGTCGAAGGTGCCAACTATGCAATGCCCTTCCAGGAAGGCTCGCATCTGACGACGATCCAGAATGAGTACAACAATATGATTCCGTCGGTACTAAAAGGTGATATGACACTGAAAGCGGCAATGAAAAAAGCCACGAAATCGGCTAATAACCAGATTGATCAAGGGAAGTGATGCTACTTTGGGTAAGCAAACCAATCACTCTCCTGATCTTGTATGAAAAGTAGATCTGAGACAGGAGCAGTTGAAGAGAGCAACTGCGCTGTCTCGTTTTTATTGCTCGGATGAATCGATCATAAGGGAGATGATCCAATTGGCGAAAAGAAGACATTCCGGCGTTCGGAAAAAAGAAGCACTTGCAGGCGTCTCTTTCATGACACCCGCTCTTATCATTATGTCAATTTTCACACTGCTGCCGATCTTTTATGCGATTTATTTGTCAATTAACCGAGTCAGCTTGATCGGCACGACGAGCTATCAGTTTGTCGGCCTTAAAAATTACTTGAATGTTTTTCACGATGATCGCTTTTGGATCGCGTTAAAAAATACGGCACGCTATGTGGTGATCGTTGTCCCCATCCAAACCGCCATCTCGCTTGTCCTAGCGTCGATACTGAACTCGGGCGTAAAATTCCAAAATACATTTCGTACTGTGTTTTTTTTGCCGACGCTGACGTCGAGTTCGGCCTTGACGATGATTTTCATGTTTCTATTCAGTTTAGGCGGACCGATTAACAACGTATTGGTCGATCTGGGGATCTTCGCTCATCCAATCAATTTTATGAACGATACACGCTTTGCTTTGGGGACGATAATGGTCATGAATATCTGGTCGACGGTGCCATTTTACATGACCATTTATCTAGCCGGCCTACAGGATATTCCGCGGACGATGTACGAAGCGGCTGAAATCGACGGTGCGAATGTTTGGCAGCGATTGATCAAGATTACGATTCCTCAGCTCGCGCCGATCACCAATTACGTGCTGTTGATGGGCATTATCGGCTGTTTCCAGTTGTTCGATCAAGCGTATATTATTTCCCAGGGTAGCGGCGGGCCGGATAATGCGACACTGACGCTGTCGCTGATCGTCTATCAATATGCATTTAAATCATTTAATACGATGGGTTACGCGTCGGCGATCGCGATCATCATGACCGTGATTATTCTGATTGCATCTCTGCTCGCTAAACGAATGAATAAGGAAGATGTCAACTAAGGAGGCGGAAACGATGAAAAGGAAAAAGGTTGTTAGATTCATCATGTATGCGTTCTTGATCATCTACGGACTGATTACACTTTACCCGTTTCTGTGGGCGGTGACAGCTTCGTTCAAGCCTTATGCGGAGATTATCGGCGGCGGGCTGACGCTTATACCCAAACAGCCGACAGTTGCCAACTATTCATACATTTTTACAAAAGATACGTTATTTACGCGTTGGATCATTAATTCCTTTATTGTCGCAACGCTCGGGACATTCATTAATATTATTCTGAACAGTATGGCCGGATATGCGCTGGCTCGGCTACATTTTCCCGGTCGAAACCAACTTTTTATATTGATTCTGGCCTGCATCATGGTGCCGGCGCAGATCTTGCTGATTCCGAACTATTTGATCATGAAAGGAATGGGGTTGCTGGATACTTACAGTGCGCTAATTCTTCCGGCGGCAATTAACTTTGCCTATATTTTTATGATGCGGCAATTCTTTATTAACTTTCCGAAAGAAGTGGAGGAAGCGGCGGAGATGGATGGGTTATCGCGCCTGCAGACATTTTTTCGAATTGTTTTTCCGATGGCTCGGGCTTCGATTGCCACACAGGCCGTTTTTGTCTTTCTTGGTTTATGGAACGAATTTCTGAAACCGTTGCTTTATATTGCCAGTCCGAACAAATATACACTGACACTCGGACTGCAAACGTTTCAGTCACAAAATGCCACGCAATGGAACCTGTCTCTTATACACATCTCCGAGCCCACGAGACCCTAAGACATCTC
>UQRJ01000020.1 GCA_900543345.1 uncultured Sporolactobacillus sp.
CGAGATGTCTTAGGGTCTCGTGGGCTCGGAGATGTGTATAAGAGACAGGCGTCACAAAACTTTGAGCGTCCTCGACATGAAAACCGCGTGCCAGCCGATTCATGGTATCTTCGACGCGATACGTTTCTGCACCGCTCTGCAATAATATTTTTCCGGCCAAGACGCAAATCGTCGCCACATCATGAATCGACCCGTCGAAGCTCCGCCCACTCCGATCTTGTTCAGGAAAACCATTCATGGCCATGTTCTTCTCTCTACATGAAATCAACGGCCCGTTTTCGGATCGCCGAAACGAGCAAGCCCATTATAGTATGATCCGCCAGCCGGCTCAAGGCTTTCACATTGTTTTAAAAGATGAAAATGTTTTCGATACAATTGCATGTTATAATAAATTGATGTAAGAATCACCTTTCGTCATTTTCTGCCGCTTGACACCGGTGATTTTCGAGTAAAACTTTATTAATTTGCCGATACTTGACATACAGGCCGCAGCCGGCCGTCAAGCAATCGGCCGATCGCTTTTTATCACTGAGAGGAGAGGGATACACTCGATGATTAAATTAGTGTTAATCCGTCACGGGCAAAGTGCATGGAACCTGGAAAACAGGTTTACGGGATGGACCGACGTCGATCTCACGGAGAAGGGCATCGAGGAAGCTAAAGAAGCCGGGCGCATTCTTAAAAAGAACGGTTATACATTTGATCTTGCTTATACGTCGGTGCTGACGCGGGCAAATCATACGCTTTGGAATGTGCTGCATGAACTGGATGAAACGTGGATTCCGGTCAAGCACACCTGGCGCCTAAATGAACGTCATTATGGCGCGCTACAAGAATTGAATAAAGCAAAAACAGCCGAAAAATACGGTGCCGAGCAGGTACATATCTGGCGCCGTTCCGCTAACGTCCAGCCGCCGGCTCTCGATGCGAGCGATGAGCGCTATCAGCGGCAGTTGAAAGACCCGAGATATGCGGAATTGACACAGGACCAGCAGCCATTGACGGAAAATCTGCTGGACACCGTCGCACGAGTACTCCCCTATTGGGAAGTTGAAATTGCGCCGCAAATCAAAGCCGGCAAGAAAATCGTTATCGCCGCTCACGGTAACTCATTGCGTGCCCTGGTCAAGCACTTGGACAACCTGCCGCCGGAAGTCATCATCAATCTGAACATTCCGACGGGCACGCCGCTGATTTATGAACTGGACGATAATCTCAAACCGCTGAATCGTTACTACCTCGGCGAAGACGGACCGCTTGATAAACAGGTGATTCCGACCGACGATAAAAAGTAACAAAATCTGTTTTTTTATGACCTAACTTCCGCATTTGCGGAAGTTTTTTTATTACTGCCAATAGATCCGACATTCAACCGTTTTCTGCTCTGCTCGGAATTTATCCAATTCCATTCTTATTATCCTTCTCGAACGAGCTGCCCTGAGCATCACGGCCAAATCGGCAAGAGGGTTGCATTTCGATCTTAATTCGTTTCCCGCATAATAAAAAAAGTCTCCTGTAACAAGGAGACGACTACTTCCGGACCGTTCTCCCGAGTCGGATACACCGGTTCGGGTATGTCGATATGGGCGACCGACGGCGGTAACCGAAAGTGCTCAAAAAAGCTGGGTACAAGATTAAGTGCAAAACGTGTTGGCGGGATAATGATCACATCCAACGTCATTATTGTAAACCCTTTCTTTAACAATGTAAAGGCTGTCATCGCAAAATTACCCGTTTGATTTCGGCGGATGGGCCGAAATGGGCGTGTGCAGAATCGATTCGACCCAGGCGGCAAAACGAAACAGCTGTCGGTCTTCCAGCTTAGCGGCAATACACTGTAAACCGACGGGCAGTCCGTCTTCAGTGAAACCGACCGACAACGAACAAGCCGGTTCGCCGGTCAGATTGACCGGACTCGTCATCATCCAATCGGACTCGGGATTGATCGCCTGACCGTTAATTGCCTCCGGACCCTCCCTGTCATAGCGATAGCGCGCGGCAGCCAGTTTCGGTGAAACAATGACATCAAGCGCATCGAACTGGCTCTGGAACATCTGCCATACATAAGTCCGATAACGATTCATTTGTATGTATTCCTCCGCCGTAGCGCGCTGCCTGCGGTCGATCATCGACAGCAGCGTCGGTGAGAGCTCCGCTTCATGTTCAGCGCGCAACTCATTCATGCTAACGGCCAGTCCGATCATCCACAGCCGATCAAAAAACAGTACGTACGCTTCCAGCGACCTGTTCATGCGGATATCGGCCGGACATCCGCTCCCACCTCACGAAGCCGCTCAAGTCCACGATGAAAACACGAAGAATGTCGTCGTCAACGCTGTACATACCGAAATCGTCCGTATAGCCGACACGAAACGGGCGCTTCGAGCGTATGGGACACCGGTGCCACTGAATCCAACGAATACGGATCGAGCGGCGACGATCCTTGAATGGCAGCGAACATCAGTGCCGCCTCGTCCCCATTCATTTGTCCTGTCATAGAACGCAAAAAGGGCAAAAAAAGGCGAAGGTATGTACCCTCCTCTTTTTAGGATAACCGATCAGGCACTCATTGAACGCAACGAATAGCCGGCCTTCAATACAGTGCGCCGCAGTTCTTCCTCCGGCACATGTTTTTTCATATATACCTTTGCACCGCGAAGATTCCTGTCCACTTCGGCATATACACCGTCCAGCGCATTCAGCGCGCCTTCCACGCGCCGCCGGCAATTGGCACAGTGCATGCCGTCGATTTTTAGTGTTACCGAATAGGCGTAATGATCCGGATGCCTATCCACCGTACTTTTCTGCTTTGAATCGGCAGTACACGTACCGCCGCAGCAACCGCCGCGGACTTTACCGATCGCACTGCGGCAGGCAAAGAAAGCCAGAACCGCCAACAAAAGGCCGATAATGATTGTCGCCATCTTTTCCAACTTCCTTTCTGTCAAATGATCAACGATTCGGCCGTCTCATCGGCTTGCCCACGCGAATGGCTGAAAGATGCGGTTTTTCTTTTACAGCGGCAGCCGCTGCAAAATTCGGCTGTCGCGCTTTTTTCCGCAGCGTCTGAATCGGACAGACACCGGATAAACCGCAGTCGGAACACGAACCGCGATGTGTTACGACGTGATAAAATGCCAGGATATAGAGAGTTAGCAAGACCGCTGCTACTAAAATCGTCGACAGATTCATCATCATTCCTCCCGCTCTTCTTCTCAGACACCCGCATTCGACCCACTGAGCGATGCATGACGCGTTATACCCGTTGCCGGTCGCAGCAACAGGAAAAGCACGATGGCAATCAGTACAACGGCGATCAGTTGACCGATGCCGAATCCCGCTCCAAGGAGGAACATTTGTCCGAACTGATTGGCAATGAAAGCAATACTGTAACCGAGCATGGTTTGAAAGCCGATGGCGATCAATGTCCAGCGCCAGCCGCCCATTTCACGGCTGGTGGCGCCGATCGCGGCAAAACACGGCGGATTGAACAGATTGAACAACATAAACGAAAGCGCTCCGACCGACGTAAACATCGATCCGACACCGGCAGCCAGTGCTTTCGCATTCTCCGGATCTGCCACGCCGTTCAGGACGGCCAGCGTCCCGATTGCATTCTCTTTCGCCGCCAAGGCACTGATCGAAGCGACCGCTCCTTTCCACGTGCCGAAACCAAGCGGCATAAAGAACCAGCTGATAGCGTGTCCGATACCGGCAAGCATGCTTTGTTCGACATCGTCAACCATGTGTAAACTCCAAGTGAACGAAGAGAAAAACCAGATCAAACCGCAAGCAATAAAGATAATGGTACCAGCCTTCGTGATGAAGTGTTTGCTGCGTTCCCACATATGAATCAACACACCTTGCAGTGCCGGCAGCCGATATGGCGGCAGTTCCATCACGAACGGCGCCGGCTCGCCGGCAAACAACGGCGTTTTCTTTAATATAATGCCGGAGACGGCAATCACCGCAATACCGAGAAAATACATTGCCGGCGCAATCCAGGTTGAGCGTGGGAAAAATGTTGTAACAATCATGGTAATAATCACTAACTTCGCCCCGCATGGCATAAACGTCGTCAGCATGATCGTCATCCGCCGGTCTTTCTCATTGGCAATGGTCCTCGTCGACATAATGCCGGGGACACCGCAGCCCGAACTGATCAGAATCGGGATAAACGACTTGCCTGAGAGCCCGAAACGGCGGAACATCCGATCCATGATGAACGCAACGCGCGCCATGTAACCCGAATCTTCTAGCAGCGATAGGAAGAAAAACAGGATCAGCATCTGCGGCACGAAACCGAGAACTGTACCGACACCGCCGATAATACCGTCGACGATCAATCCTTTCAGCCATGCCGCCGTGCCGATTGCCGTCAACAGTTTAGTCGCGCCATCCGTGATCCATGTGCCGAATAATGTATCGTTGGTCCAGTCCGTTACCGTTGCACCGAAAGTCGTGACAGAAATATAATAAACAAGGAAAATAATAGCGGCAAAAATCGGCAGTGCCAAAAAGCGATTGGTAACGACACGATCGATCCGATCGGATAACGACAGTTCTTTGACTTTCCGGCGCAGGCAATGATCAATGACGTTAGCAATATAATCGTAACGTTCGTTGGTGATTAGCGTTTCACTATCGTCGTCCAGTTTATCCTCCGTCTCTTTAATACATCGCTCAATTTCCGCTTGCCGTCCGTCAGGAAGCGCGACGGCCGATCGAGCCTTTTCGTCGCGTTCAAAAAATTTGATGGTGTACCAGCGCAGCCGCTGCGCTTCGACATAAGGGGCGAGCAAACGGCCGATTTGCGCTAACGCCGTCTCTACGCCCGCACTAAAACGCGGGCTGCAAGCGGAAACTTTTCCCGCTTTTGCCAAACGAACCGCCTGCTTCGCCGCTTCCAGTGTCCCTCTTCCTTTCGTCGCAGAGGTCTCGATCACCGGGCAGCCGAGCTCGCGGCTTAGCTTCCCGACATCGATCCGGTCACCCGATTTTTCGACGACGTCGATCATATTTAACGCGACAACCATCGGAAGATTCAATTCAAGCAACTGGGTTGTCAGATAAAGATTGCGTTCCAGATTTGTGCCATCAATCAAATTGAGAATGACATCAGGTTGGCCATTTAACAAATCGTTACGGCTGACTACCTCTTCCAGTGAATACGGGGACAGCGAATAAATACCGGGAAGATCGGTAATGGTCACCCCGGATTCGCCTCGCAGTCGTCCCTCTTTTTTCTCAACGGTGACGCCGGGCCAGTTGCCGACATATTGGCTGCTGCCTGTCAGATCGTTAAACATCGTTGTTTTACCGCAGTTCGGATTGCCGACTAGCGCGATTCGTATACTCATTGATTTCGCCTCTTTTTATTGTGCATCTTCGCTAACTTCGATGAGAACCGCTTCACTCTTGCGAAGCGACAGTTCGTAGCCACGTACCGTGACTTCGATCGGGTCACCCAGCGGGGCAATTTTCCGCACGGCGATTCGCGCGCCTTTGGTAATGCCCATATCCAAGATCCGGCGCCGCAACGCACCGGATCCGTTCAGGCGCACGACGCGTACCGCGTTTCCCGGTTTTACCTCTCGCAACGTTGTCATGATTTCCGACCTCTCCTTTTCGACGGAACAGTAAGCACCCGCCTTGCCAAACGCTTACTGATCGCCAGCCTCGTTCCCTTTATCGCTACAATCACATTGCCACCCGTTTCCGTAATTACCGTTGTTTCCGTATCCTCAACGAATCCGAGACTGGCAATATAGCGCCGCATGTCATCTTTGCCGGTAATTTTTTTGATACACACCGGCTCACCGGCACGGACCATGCTCAGCGGCAAAACCGGCATGTGCTCCTGCACTCCGGCAGCGCTTTCCTCATGGTGACTGGTATTTCGCGAAGCGGTCATTTGCAACATGAGTCTCCTCCCCCATGCTTCGCCCTGCGGCGAAACTATTATCGCAAATGATAATGTTTTTCATTATCATTAAATAGATACAGTCAACCCTTTTAACTTTAGTTGACGATGATAATTGTTTTCAATGACAGTGTAAATCAAAGTACACAAACTGGCAACCCGTTATGGGCAATGAAATGGCCCTCTTTTCTTATTATTCATAAAACGTTCTTATTTTGCTCGTTTCAACAGAAAAACAGAATTATTTCAAAATCTGGTACATATAAGTTTACAAAAGTCATTCAAGTCTCTAAAATTTTGACTGGGAGGGTTTGGAAATGAATAGTAAACCGGTGAGTCACCCATCAATCGATTACCTGCAGATTCTCGACCATACACGCGACGCAGTTATCATTCTGCGCGGTACACAAATCATTTTTTCTAATCGGCCAGCCGCGATTTTATTGTCAGACGATTCTTCCGTCTCGATAAACGACCGTTCTTTCCCCTCCTTTTTATCGACAGAGGATATCACGCTGTTCGAGGAAAAGCTACACAGATTGTTATTTGCTAAAGAAGACGATCCACTTCTCTATTTGTCCGTTCACTCGTCCCCGGATCATATCAAGCCGGTTGAAGCGACCGTCCATCTTCTGCCGGCGGACGCGGAAACGCTGATTCAACTGACACTGCGCGATATTAGTGATCGAAAGGCGACCGAACAAAGCCTGATGCAATCGGAAAAACTATCGGTGATCGGCGAACTGGCCGCCAGCATTCTGCATGAAATCAAGAATCCTTTAACCTCGATCAAAGGATTTCTGCAACTCATGCGAAATGAACAGGGAAATAATCGAGCATATATCGACATTATTTTAAGTGAAGTTGAACATATTGAAAAAATTGCCGGCGAGCTGCTTTATTTTACAAAACCGAAAGCAGTGCATTTCGCACCGCAGGACCTAGTGGAAATTGTTAAGGAGACCTTCTTTTTATTCAATCCGCAGGCCGCGCGCAAAGACGTCGTACTCCAGCTGATCACCGGCGGGCGGCCGCACGTCATCAGCGGTGATCGCACGCAGCTTAAACAAGTCACGGTGAATCTGCTGAAAAATGCAATTGAAGCAACCGCATGCGGCGGGAAAGTGTGCGTTACTCTTTCCGCCCGTGAAAACTGTGAACAGATGATTGTCAGAGATTCAGGGAAGGGTATTCCCCAGGCATTGATCGGTCAGCTCGGCAAATCCTTTTTTACGACAAAAGAAACGGGTACCGGCCTCGGGCTGATGGTAACCTACAACATTGTCCGTCAGCACCGCGGACGGATTGACGTCGTCAGTGATGAAAATAAAGGGACGACTTTTACCATCCGTTTTCCGGCAGCGAAAAAAAGCTCATAAGGAATAAAGAAGGAGCCGCCGTGGTTTAACCCGGCGGCCCTCCCTTCATATAACGCAGTGAGCAATTATTCCAAGTTGTTCATCCAGTTCAAGTTTCAGCGACGCAGCAAACGGGTCGATGTGCTGCGTGCGGTCCAGCCAGTAGCGGACGGCCTCAATCATCGCCGCTTCGACCAGAATTTGCTTTCGGTCCTTCACGTAAGCTTCTGCAGAGAAACCGTACTCGTCGTCATACATTAACTCAACCCGTACGTCCGCCGGCGGCAACTCTTTTTTCTCCGCCAAAAACAGGCAGATGGCGTTCACCAGATCCTGTTCGTGCAGGATTACCTCTTCCATGGATCATACTCTTTCGTTTTTTTGCGTCTGAACCAGCCGCTCAGCAAGTAACGTCCAAGCGCCAAAATGGCGACGATCGCCAGCACATTGATCAATAGGCCCGCCATCATGCCGAAACCGCCCATATGCGAGAGAAAACTGCCGAACAAAAGACCGGACAGGCCGCCGAAAAACAGGCCGCCCATGAATCCCCGCCCCCAACTGGACGTAGACGTTCCGGCGCTCGTCCCGTTGCGGTTGATATTCTGTCTTTGCTGTTTATTTTTGAACAACGTCGTATTTCCCCTGCTTGGATTAAACGACTTGACGCCCGACCGATAGCCCTTAGCGCTCACTGTCGGTTGCTGATGAAAGACAAAATTCCCGGCGGGTGACAAAATCAAAGCCAGCGCAAGAAAAGCAGCGACAATTTTTTTGACCATCATAATCCTCCATCATCATTTATAGCTTTTAATCTATTTACGTCATGACCAATGAAAAGGTTTCTTTCTTTAACCGTCGATCGCCCGCTTTAATCGCGACAGCGCCTCTTCAAGCAACGATCTCGGACAGGCCAGATTGATGCGGACGAACCCCTCCCCTTCACTGCCGAACGAATCGCCAGGATTGACTGCCAAATGCGCGTGATCGACAAAAAGTCGCCGCAGCTGCTCAGGACCGAGTCCGAGCCCGCGGCAGTCAATCCAACCAAGGTATGTCCCTTCGAGCGGACTCATTCGTAACTGCGGCAGTTCTCTTTTCAGACAACGCTCGACCATATCGGCGTTGTCTTTAATGTAAACGAGCAACCGATCCAGCCAAGACGCACCGCCGCGATAAGCGGCTTCGGCGGCTGTCTCGCCGAGCGTATTTGCTTCGCTGAGACCAAAACGCGCCAGTTGCCGATTATATCTTTTTCGCAGCACAGGGTTTTTAATAATAATATTGGAGATTTGCAACCCGGCCAGATTGAACGTCTTGCTCGGTGCCGTACAAGCGATGCAGCGGTCGGCCGCATCACCCGGCAACGAAGCAAATGGAATCTGCGCCCGGTTGTCAAGCACCAAATCACCGTGAATCTCATCGGAAACAACAAGTACATCGTATTTTTTTGCCAACTCCGCTACTCGACGTAACTCTTGCGCCGTCCAAACACGACCGACAGGATTGTGCGGCGAGCACAAGATCATTAACCGAACGGCGGGATCGGTAAATTTTCGTTCCAGATCCTCGAAGTCCATCGTGTACGCGCCATCATGGTTGACGAGCGGATTGGTCACTACCCTGCGCCCCTGATTCTGCACCGCTTTCCGGAACGGCGGATAGACCGGCGGTTGAATCAGTACTTTGTCTCCCGGCTCTGTCAACCCGTCGATAAGCAGATTTAAGGCCGTCACAACGCCGGGACTGTGGCACAGCCAGTCTTTTTGTACCGCCCAGCCGTGCCGCTTCTGCATCCAATTCCGTACAGCTTCCAGATAAGTATCGCTGCGCGTCGTATAGCCGTAGATGCCGTGACCGACTCGTTTAAGCAGCGCCTGCGTCACGGCATCGGGCACCCGGAAATCCATATCGGCCACCCAGAGCGGCAGCAGTTCTTTACCGCCAAACAGCCGGTCGGCCTCATCCCATTTAACCGACGCGCTGCCCCGCCGCCCGATTCGTTCGTCAAAATCATCAACACTCATCACGGTATTCCCTTCTTATTGACATTTATTCTTCGCAATCCAAAAATGCCGATGGCCTGTGATAAAAAAAGCGGCCGCCCGTCCCCACAAACCGGAACAAGCGGCCGCTTGCCGCCCATCAGACAAGATCGCAGGCTTCCGCCGGCATCCAATGTGCGTCCTGACCGTTCCATTTAACGTTGCATCCAATCGGATTGGTCAGCTTAACCGTCACATCTTTGCCGTTTGTAAGTTCGGCCAGTGCCGCATCGAGATTATTCACCGTCGCTTTCTCCGGCTGACGCGGATTGTCTAGTTCGCGACCGGTGTAGACCAACTGACGCGTTTTATTGAACACAAAGAAATGAGGCGTCCGCAGCGCGCCGAACGCCCTGGCAACATCCTGCGACGCGTCGCGGAGATAAACCCACGGATAGTGTTTCTCATTCATCTGCGCGACCATATTTTCAAACGAATCCGCCGGATGGGTCTGTTCACTGTTGGCGTTGATGCCGACAAACCGAACTCCCTTGTCGCGATATTTTTTTGCCACTTTTTCCGTAACCGGATTGGAACCGAGCACAAACGGACAGTGATTGCATGTGAAAAAGACGACCAGAACATCCGCATCTGCAAAATCACTCAGCGTATACGTTTTCCCGTCCGTTGCGGGCAGAGAAAAATCAGGTGCCTGCTCGCCGATCTGCAAAGTAAATGCCACTGCGAAAAACCTCCTTATCGATTTTATTTCTTTTTTATTCTACCATGAGCCGGTTCATTGATGAAAATTTTTGCTTTGACCGGGTTTGCCGATTGCCCGGGCTTGACGTGCGGCGTGGCCGTGAATATAATGAAAATACTGATATCGAATAAGTGAAGACAGGGATTAGTAGGCAAGTGAGCGGCGACAGAGAACGGTATCCGACGGCTGAAAGATACCGCCGTAGCGATCGCGTGCCGAACCTACCCTCGAGCTGTCCCGGCCAATAACCGGGTCCGTCTGTTCACGTTACGAACGATGAGTGAGCCGATGGAGGATTTTCTGCATTGGTTAACAAAGGTGGCACCGCGGATCAGCCTCTTTCCGTCCTTTAGCTGGGGATGGAAAGAGGCTTTTTTCATCCGTCCGAATAGAAAGGAAAATGGAAAAGATGAATGCAAAACGCATTGTGGTTAAAATCGGCAGCAGTTCACTGACCGACATGCACGGTTTACCGGATCGAGACAAGCTCGCCGATCACGTCGGCGCGCTGGCTCGGCTGAAACAGACGGGCCGCGATGTCGTCGTTGTTTCGTCCGGCGCCGTCGCGGCCGGTTATTCCGGACTGGGTTATCCCGGGCGACCGGTCACCATTGCCGGAAAACAAGCGGCAGCGGCCGTCGGGCAAGTCCGATTGCTCGCTCAATATACGGCTGCCTTCGGAACATACGGCATGACGATCGCCCAACTGCTGCTTGCCCGACAAGATTTCGAGCGCCGCGAACAAATGAGCCATGCTTACTCCGTGTTGACGGAACTGCTGAAACGATCGATTATTCCAATTATCAATGAGAACGACTCGGTTTCCTTGGAAGAGCTGACGTTCGGTGATAATGACATGCTTTCGGCCCTGGTAAGCGGCCTGATACATGCCGATATGCTGATCATTCTCACTGATGTCGCCGGTTTATACGATAAAAATCCAGCCATCTATCCGGACGCAACCTGTTATCACTTTCTCGACCGCTTGCCGGAGCAACTGCTGACTAAAGCCGGATCTGCTTCCGGTTCAAAAGTCGGTACCGGCGGAATGAAATCGAAACTCATTGCCGCCGGTGTTGCCCGCTCACTCGGCGTGCCTACTTACATCGGAAATGGTCATGGTGCGAGCAAACTACTGCGGATTATTGAGGGTAAAGGAAACGGAACCTATATCGGTGCACAGGCAAGTGCATCAATGAACGTTCCGCAGCAGTGGATCGCGCTGCACTCACGTACCGCCGGTAAAATCGAAATTGACGACGGTGCGGCAAAAGCGCTGTTACACGAAGGAAAAAGCCTGCTTCCCGCCGGTATCCGCCGAGTGAGCGGGCGCTTTGAAGCCGGTGAAGTAATCCAGATTGTCGATTGCCGGCAGCACATTCTTGGAAAGGGCCAAGTCAATTATTCGGCCGCGGAACTGAACGAAATCAAGCAATTGCCGAGCAACCGAGCCATGAATAAAATCAACGGTCGCCGTCCGGAAGTCGTGCACCGTGACAACTGGGTCCCCTGGACGGCCGGTTTAAAACGAATCGAAATCGAAAGGGAGAAAAACTCGTGAAAACGATCAACGATGAATTGATGCAAAAAGCCCAGCGCGCCCGAACAGCCGCAGAGAAACTGGCTCAAAAAACGACTGAAGAAAAAAACGCAGCGCTGCACCTAACAGCGTCGCTGATCCAGCAACGCACCAACAGGATTCTCGCAGCAAACATCCGCGATCTTGAGCAGGCAAGACGAAAAGGAACAGCACCGGCATTACTCGATCGACTGCTGCTGACGCAGCAACGTCTGGGCGACATGGCCGATGCACTGGAAAAGTTGACGGAACTACACGATCCGGTCGGCGACTGCGTGGACGAGCGAGTGCGCCCGAATGGTTTGCACATCCGTCAAATTCGCGTACCGCTCGGCGTCGTCGGTATGGTTTACGAAGCCCGGCCGAATGTCACGGCCGATGCAGCCGGGCTCTGCCTAAAAACCGGCAATGCCGCCTATCTGCGCGGCAGCGGCACCGCTCTGGAAACCAATCGTGCGCTCGTTGAAGTGATTCATGAGGCACTGCGCCGCAGCGCACTGCCGGCAGACAGTATACAACTGCTTGAAGATACACGTCACGAAACTGCCGACCGCTTTTTCAAGTTAAACAACTGGATTGACGTACTGATTCCGCGTGGCAGTGCCCGACTGATCAAACAGGTCGTCACGCAAGCAACCATTCCGGTCATTGAAACCGGTGCGGGTAACTGTCATCTGTTCATCGATGAGACGGCCCGTCCCGATATGGCCGTCTCAATCGCGATCAACGCCAAGGCGCAGCGTCCGTCGGTATGCAACAGTATCGAGACGATTATCGTGCAGAAAAATTGGTTTTCCCGGCACGGACGGATGCTGATCGACGCGCTGCAAAGAGCCGGCGTCGAATGCCGCATTGATTCGGTCGCGGCAGCTTTTTTTCCGCAGTTGCGCGTCGCAACGGAGCAGGATTGGCATCAGGAGTATCTCGACAAAATTGTCGCGATAAAGTTGGTCGACACGGTTGATCAGGCGATCGATCACATCAATCATTACGGCACCAAACACTCCGAATCGATTATTTCCGAGGCACCGGAACATGTCCGCCGTTTTTTCCGCCTTGTCGACGCCTCGACCCTCTATCATAACGCTTCGACACGTTTTACCGATGGACAAATGTTCGGTTTCGGGGCGGAAATCGGCATCAGCACGCAGAAACTGCACGCTCGCGGACCGATGGGCCTCGAAACGCTGACGAGCACAAAATACTTGGTCGAGGGCAATGGGCAGGTCCGATCATAACTGTGTTTAACGGTAGCGAAAAATAGAGAACGGGAATCTTCAATGACTGTCTATGCCCGGCTCTTTGAAGGGTCCGACCGAATGAACATTTGGGCAATCAATCCGGAGCGACTGACATTCGATTCATAGAAATCAGGTTTCAGGCACAAAAATAACAGACGGCAGAACCAAACGACTGAGCGAGCGGAATACAAAAAACAAAGACCGTCAGCGATATATATCGCTGACGGTCTTTTCTTCATTATTGATTTAAAGATCACGAACGACGAGATAGGCCACCCTAATCGGCCCATGTACGCCAACCACGAGCCGCATTTCAATATCCGCACTATTACTCGGGCCGGAAACAAAATTAATATAATGGGAAATTTGTTTTCCGTCGGCAATTAATTGCTCAACCTTATCCATGGCCTGGGTCAGGCGCGGAACAATCAGGCTCTCAGGAATGATGACAATCGACTTTTCTGGAAGCAGCGAAACGCTCCTCGCTTTTCGACCGTCATTAAAAAATCCGGCCGATGCCGACTCGGCGAGCGCCACATCGCAGATCGACAGGCCGATATTTGCTTTCGACGCTTGCTCAATCACCGAACGGCCCATTGCGGCTTTCCAAGTCAAAGCACCGTACTTTTTCAGCAGCGCGTCCAAACCAAATGCCGCAAAACGATCGTCGTCGGTCGCGATGATCGAACCCGCCCCATATGCATCAATCGCATGTGCCAATTCTGCGGCTAAACCCGCGGCATCCGTTTCATTAACAGTCGTGTGCACCGGCTCGCATGCCCTTTTAAAAATCTCTTTCAACTCATTCTGCGTCGCGCCACGATAAACCGCCCGCTGCGGCTGATTCGTCCAATCGGGAAGATCGGTCGGCTCTCCCGGTGTGCGATGCAGTTTCCCGGCAACCTTGGCCAGGAAGAGTTCGCGATTCTCAATCGAGCCGCTCATGTTGCTCATCTGCCTTTCCTCGCCGCTCGGTCTGTTTATGCTCTTTAAACCAGGCACGGAAATTAAAATCGTTTGGAGCCGGAAGATCGCGTCCTTCGGTCCACGGCTTCATCGGCCCCGGGCCCTTTTTAATCGCGTTGTGGTGAACGAGCGGTTTCAGCGCAATCGGTGCCGCCCGCATTCCCGTTTTATATAGGAACGGATGCGACGCGCCGATGCCGAATCCCTTCATCGCCGCTTTCTCGGTAAGCGGTGGCCGGCCGCCGCCTTCCACGTATCTTCTGCGGTGCTTGATCAATAGTTCATGCAGCGGAATCTTAACTGGGCAAGCTTCCGTGCATGCCGCGCACAGACTGGACGCGTACGGAAGCATGCCATACGTTTTATAACCACCGAGAATCGGCGACAGTACCGCGCCGATCGGACCGGGATAAATTGATCCGTAGGCATGACCGCCGATGTGGCGATAAACGGGGCAGACATTGAGACATGCCGCACAGCGAATACAGTGCAACGCCGACTGAAATTCCGTCCCCAGCGCATTGGAACGCCCACCGTCGACGATAACCAAATGATAATCCTTCGGGGTGTCAAGCGTATTGAGCTGCGCGCCGGGAGTAATGGTCGTCAGATAAGTTGTCAGCCTCTGACCGACCGAACTCCGGCACAATAATGTAACCAGAACATCAAGTTCCCGCCAAGTCGGCACAATGCGCTCCATTCCCATCACGGTAATTTGAGTCTTGGGAAAAGAAGTTACCATGTTGGCATTACCTTCATTGGTGACCAAACAAATACTGCCGCTTTCCGCCACGGCGAAGTTGCACCCTGTGACACCAATATCGGCGTGCAGGAACTTATGACGCAGTGTTTTTCGAGCAAAAGCCGTCAGTTCTTTCGGATTGTCCGTTCCCTTATAGCCTATTTTTCGGAAAGACTCGCAGATTTGCCGGCGATTCTTATGGACAGAAGGTACGACAATGTGTGACGGTTTATCATGATCGACCTGCAAAATGAATTCGGCCAGATCGGTTTCCAGTACTTCGCACCCTTCTTTTTGCAGCGTATCATTTAAACTGATTTCCTCAGTTACCATCGATTTGGATTTGACAACCGTTTTTGCTTCCTTTTCCCTGGCAACTTTGCGTATGTAATCCTGTGCTTCTTCGGCCGTACGGGCGAAAAAGACATGACCGCCCCGGGCGGCAAACTGTTCACTCAGCTGTTTTAAATAGTAATCCAGATGATTTAACGTGAAGGTGCGAATTTCTTCCCCGGCATTCCGCCAATCTTCCCAGTTTCCTAACGTCTTATCACCGACAGTCGCTTTTAATTTCTTATTACGCAGGCCGTCCTGGGCTGAAGAAACAGCGCTAACCATAAATGTATTATGAATCGCTTCATCTACATCTTCAAAGAACGGCCGGTTTCCTATTTTCATTGGCATGGCTTTTCTCCCCCTCGCGGCTGTTCAATACCTCGGCAATATGCATCACTCGAATCGGCTTACCCAACCTACGCATCCGTCCTTCGATATTCATCAAACAACTGGCATCGGCGCCAATGAGCACATCTGCCTTCGTACTTTCTATATGTCGTATTTTTTCATCCACCATTTGTTCGGAAATCGGTCGCATTTTTACTGAAAAAGTGCCGCCGAAACCGCAACAATCGTAATTATTCGGCAACTTGACCAATTCGAGGCCCTTCACATGTTTCAACAGTTCATAATGCGATTCATGTTCGCCGAGCAGTCGCGACATATGGCAGGACGTATGCAGCGTCGCCCGGGCATGTAATTCTGCTCCGACATCGACAACGCCGAGAACATGAACAATAAATTGCGTAAACTCATACGTTTTCGCGGCCACTTTTTCCGCTTTCGCCCTCCAGGACGGCTCATCGGCAAAGAAATCCGGATACTCATGAAACATCGCCGCACACGATCCGGACGGACAAACAATGTAATCCGCCGATTCAAACGCACGAATCATCTGCTTTGCAGGTCGCTTTGCCTCTTCAGCATAGCCACTGTTATAAGCCGGCTGTCCGCAGCAAACCTGTTTATCGGGAACTTCGATTTCGCAACCGAGCCGCTCAAGAACCTCGGTAACATCTTTTAGTACGTTGCCATAAAACAATTCTCCAAGGCAAGTCATAAAAAGCGAAACCTTCATCTTTCCATCTTCTTTCCATTATCGAAACGTGTCCTTTACAAATAAATGACATTTTCCGGACGATCCGTTTCCCAATCTCAACATTAACTATAATCATTACAACTTATAAAATCAATTATCACATTTTATTCATATTTTACAAAGATCATTGATTCGCCCTATACCGCTCTACCAATCGAATTAGCGAAAAATATCAACATATGTTTCTCCAAAACCAGTTCTCATTGATTCATTTTCTAGGAGATAAAACGCTCTCCCACTTTCGTTGAATCTATTAGTCGATAATCTGCAACATCCAGGCATGTCCGCCGTAACGCCTGCATTGATTCATGTCAAAATGGCCTCTAGAAGTCATAATTGGCGACCAACCTTTATCCACGGACAGGTTTCCCCTTAGCATTACAAACAGGGCCATTAAAAAAGAGAGTGGGACCTTCGTCCCGCCCTCTTCCTAAGCTTTAGGTGGCAAGCTATAATTTCAAATGGCATTTATTTTTCGCTGCCGGGCTTCCGCCATGATTTCCTTATCATCATTTATTAATATTTTGCCACACTCTCATTTGACCGTTTTTTCTATTTGCCCAAGCGTAATACGGAATAAATTTCATTGAAGATGGTTTCCACGCAATATTCCTGTCTTCAAGATAAAGTTCTTCACCATCGTCTTCGGCTTTCTCCGCATCACTTGTTTCGAGTGATACGACACCATGTAGCAGGCCGGATTCAAACTTGCTGCTAAACTTTGGCGTAGCATTTAGTCTGTATGCCCACAGGGGTGCGGAATTATCGGCCTCTTCAGTACAATAAATAATCGGTCCTCTTTGAACGGCAATTTTTCCCATATCATCACGCACTCTCGTATTGGCTCGCATAATGTGCGTTGACATGGTCAGGTTAAGTTCAATATTTGTTGTTCCTTTGACAATGTCAATATAGACGAAGCCGTTAACTTCTTTCGCCGTTATCTCTTTACCATTGATTAATAAAGTAAAACGCCCTTGCGACCACGAAGGAATCCGGATACCCAACTGTGTATCGGTATCATGATCCGAATGAAGGGTATATTTAATGTCACCTTCCCAGGGGAAGTTACTTTCTTGTTTCACAGATATTCCATTGGTAAATTCGGCTTCATTTGAAATAAATTGATGTGATAGAATCTTATTATCAACCACATTATAAATATACTGGTCAATTGAAGCGATTAATCTTGCTAGATTGGCCGGGCAACACGCACAGCCAAACCAGTCGGCACGATGGGTTAAGACATGCGCTTCGGCTGGATTATATTTACTAAGTTTAGGATCAGCTTCCAGCGGGTTCACGTAGAAGAAATGTTTGCCGTCAAGCGATATACCACTTAGCGCACCATTGAATAATTCCTTCTCAATTACATCAGCATACTCGCCTTTTGCTTCTACGTCCAAAAGTTGGCGAGCAAAGAAAACCATTGATACTGCCGCACAGGTTTCGCCATAAACGGTGTCGTTTGGCAAATCATAATCAAATGTGTAAGACTCACGTAATGCATTAGATCCTACGCCACCAGTAATATACATTCTTCTCTTAACAATATCTCGCCAAAGCCGCTTTCCAGCTTCCATAAGCGCTTTGTCATGAGTTAACCGGGCCACATGAGTGACGCCTGTTAACATATAGCCTACACGAACAGCATGACCCTCAGCAGTTTTTTGATCGACGATCGGTTCGGCTGCCTGCCAAAATGTTAGCGGATAGGTTCGGAAGCGATCGATAAGATCGTGTTCATCATCATCGCCATCTTTGGCAATCTGTTTGTTGAAAAATTGAGGATCCTGACCTCGTTCCAGAAGGAAATAATGTGCAAGGTCTAAATAACGTTTTTCTTTGGTAATTTCATACAAACGGGCCAATGCCAATTCAATTTCCGGATGACCATCATAACCATGAATCTTTCCAGCTTCGGGTCCAAAATTATTACCGATACAATCTGCTATCTTCCTGGCAATGTTTAATGCTTGCTGATTTTCAGTCGCCCGATAGTAGGCAACCCCAGCTTCGATGTAGTGTCCCATAGTATAAAGCTCATGAGACTGTTGAAGTCGCTTAAATTTTCGATCTGGCATATCAATTTGAAAAAGTGTATCAAGATACCCATCAGGATCCTGCGTATCAGCGATTAAATCAATCACACTATCTGTAATTTGCCTTAATTTTTCATCAGGATGATAACTAAATGAGTAAGCAGCAGCTTCCAGCCATTTGTAAACATCGGAATCCTGGAAGGGATAACCGTAATGGTGTCCTTTTATCTTTCCTGCCGCAATCTTAAGATTTGCAACCGCATGACTCTTCTTATTAACCCCGCCTGCTTGTGGATCTTCGGCAATGTTAATATCCGCTTTATCATTCATGACCTTCCACTGATAGGGCAACACTTCTTTAACGATCAGTTCACGATATTTATTCCAAAATGATGAAGTAATCTTTACCTTGCCAAGCGATAAATCTGAGTTATTAATTGTACCGGTCATAAATAATCCCTCCAGTATTATGATTAATTATTCACTCGACGGCTATCGAGATCAGCTTTAATCTGTGATTCCATCTTTTCATACTTCGGATAAAGTGCCATAATTGCAGCCACTACCGCATAAACAATAACCGGTAACCAAATAAAGCAGAAGTGGATGGCGCTGAGCGAACTAACCGATTGCGTCCTATTGGCAACAAACCCTGCGGCAGCCATAATCTTTGAGGGAATAAAGCTGCCAAGCCCTGACCCAACTTGAATACAAAAAGCAGCACCGACAGCGGTCAAGAAACCGGAAGCGCGAATCCCCGTCTTCCATTCACCAAAATCAACAGTATCCGCCAACATGGGCATAGCGATAGCAATCGATGAACCAAATACACCAACGCCCCAGGCGATAATAACTAAAACAAAGTTACCACCAACAAAAGCCATTGAGGCTTGGCCGATAGTGGCGATGAGTAAACCAATCATCATGGTACGTGTTTTGTTGGTAATCTTAACTAAGAACGGAATCAGTATCGTTGCGATAATACCAACAATTTGAAGCACCTGAAAAATTGATGTTAATTGTTCATTGCCAAGATTGTATTTCGCATAATAAATAGACACTGTCTCTTATACACATCTCCGAGCCCACGAGACCCTAAGACATCTC
>UQRJ01000021.1 GCA_900543345.1 uncultured Sporolactobacillus sp.
GGACATCAGCTGGTGGACCGTCAAGCAGGCTTTCCAGATGCATGCCGATTTACTGCGCCGGGACATTGATCGGTTGCCCGCGGACGTGCCGATCATCAAAGTCATGTACATAGCGGAGACGGCTGCCGAGCTAGACGCGCTGGAACCGATAGCCCGCCGGCAATTCAGTCCGGAGGTTTATTTTGTCCGCAGCAGGCCGCAGTTTCTCGAAGCCGTTCATCCGGCAGCCGGCAAGGGGAATGCACTAAAAAGGCTGACGGAACGTTTGGGCTTGCAAGCGGCCGACGTCATGGCAATCGGCAACGAGCGCAACGATTTGAAAATGATCGACTATGCCGGTTGCGGCGTCGCGATGGCCAACGCCGTCGATAGTGTGCGGCAACAAGCGGATGCCGTGACAGCCGATAATCAGCATAACGGTGTCGGCAAGATCGTGAAAAAATATATACTATGCTGCTGAAGATCGGCGCCTGCAACGATAGATGCACAATTCAAGCGCTTAAGGAGATAAAAAATCCGTAGAAAAGGCAGGCGACGGTTAGCGGCTCTTTTCTTTTTACTTTCGATCGGATAAACTTAACATGAGTCGTTTGAAATAAGACCGTCGGTGCCCAGACACCGGCGGTCGGGACGGCAATTTCTGCGTGAGGCGGAAGGCGGCGTCCTCCGAGGATCCGTTTCAGCCACCGCAAGGGCATAGGAAACGGATCATTTTTTCTGTTTAAACGACAGGATCAAAACGATTAGACCCGCGAAAGATATAGCGAGTGTCAACGCCTGATATACCGCCATCGCATCACCTCCGCTGCCATGGTGTCCGCCGTGCGCTTGCACGCATGATTGCCATGCACTTAGTATACCCCAAGCAAACATATGTTCGCAATAGTCTGTTTGTCCCACATGTGGTCGGGCTAGGCCGCATCTCAGCCATACAACTTGCGTTTAATGGCTGCTTCGACATGCTCGACGGGCATCGTTTGGCCTGTCCACAATCGGAAGGATTCCGCCCCCTGATAGATCAACATGCCGAGCCCGTTCATCGTGACGCAGCCCCGCCGATGTGCTTCTTGCAGAAATCGTGTCTGCCGCGGCGCGTAGATTACGTCGCAGACGATAACGGAAGACGGCAGACAATCGATTTGTGCTGCGGTTAACGGCATCCCGCGATCGCTGCCCATACCGACATTAGTCGTGTTGATGAGAAAATGGCTGGCGGATATCGCCTTACGGAACTGTTCCCGATCACCGTAAGGATGGAGGCGGATCCGCGTTTTTGAAGCCTCCTCGAACTGCTTTAACTTGTCGGCTGCCGCGGCAAATGTGCCATTTTTTCGTTTAAATACATGAATTATTTTTAGGCCGGCCGCGGCACCGGCAGCGATAATCGATCGCCCTGCCCCGCCGGCGCCGAGTACGGTTGCTGTTTTATCGCGAACTTCATAGTGGTTAGCGCGCAGGTAGGAGAAAAAACCAGTGCCATCCGTATTTGCGCCGATCAGCTGCCCGTCTTTATTAATAATCGTATTTACCGCACCGATTAATCGTGCCTCCGCCGTTAACGTATCCAAATATGGCAGTGCGGTCTGCTTGAGAGGCATCGACAGGTTCACTCCGCCCATGTGCAGCAGGCGGATACTATCAATGGCGTGACTAATGTCGCTATCGATATCAAAAGCGAGATAAGCCGCGTTGATATGCCGCACTTGAAAACTCAGATTATGCATCAGCGGCGACAGACTGTGCGCGGCGGGGTGGGCAAATAGTCCGTACAATGTCGTGTATCCGTCAATCATGTGATCGATGTTCATCCTCTATGGCCTCTTTTTCCAAAAATCATGTGTTTTTGCCGAAGGGATCGGGTTTGATTGGACATTTTAACCCTATCCTTGGAAGTTCTATCGCGGGAATGATCTGATCAAAACAAGCCTCTCCGGCGCTGCCGATCATTCCAGTTTCAACAATTCATCCAGTCCGCCGATCACCCAATCGGGGCGTGGACCATACTCCGGCAGCGGATCATGAGTCCGGTTGACCCATGCGCAGCGAATGCCAGCGCGATGCGCACCGATAATGTCGCTGGAAAAAGAATCCCCGGCATGCAGCACGTCATCCGGACGGAGGCGATATAATTGCAGCGCGCGCCGAAAAAGGTCGGGGCGTGGTTTATAGGCGCGCACGTCTTCGCTGGTAATCACGCCGGCAAAGTGCAGCCGATGATAAGCGATGATTGCCCGAATATCGTGATTGTCAATATTCGACAGCACATAAACCGGCCGTTTCACCTGCCGAAGAAAGTGTGCGGCGTCGGCAAACAGCGCGGAAGTCTGCCAATGACGAAACATCGGTCGGCAAAGTTCATTTTCATCAAACGATGCGTGAAAATGGTGTAGCGTTTTCCTGAGCGAAAGTAATTCCGTTTCCCGCTGCGAAAGGAAACGTCGGCCGCAATGCTCGTCCATCAATCCTGCAAGCGCCTGCCACCAGAAAGCGGCAATTTCATCAAGAAGCGCATCGGTACCGCTATTCACTTTTATTTTGGCACAAATCTGCCCAACGATCTCCTCATCTTCATGAACGACTGTACCGTAAAAGTCAACAAAAAATGCTTTAATCATCGGCCCGTTCCTGCCTTTTTGCGCTATTCGGATTAATCGGGAAGTCTCACACTAAACTATCATACTGAACGATCGGCGTAAATCCAAGCGTTTTATCGTCGTTCGACGTAACAAATTGCAAGTAAAGAACAATCGATCCGGCGAATATCGCAGCAATATGAGACGCCGCACTGATTGAAATGAATGAAAAAAGCGAACATGATCATCCTTTTTTGAAGCCGAGGCGGCAATGCGGCACAGAAAGACAGCATGCGAAGAGGCAATCAGCACCCGGCGGATTGGGAATCGCCGTTCGCGCGCGCGATATCATCGTTCGGCGGATCGGAATCGCCGTTCGTGCGCGCGATATCACCGTTCGGCGGATCGGAATCACCGTTCGCGCGCGCGATATCACCGTTCAGTGGACGACAGTGATCTTGCAAAGCGGGTCAATAAGGATCACCGTTCGCGCGCGCGATATCACCGTTCAGTGAGCCGGAATCACCGTTCGCGCGCGCGATATCATCGTTCAGTAAGCCGGAATCACCGTTCGTACGCGCGATATCATCGTTCAGTGAGTCGGAATCACCGTTCGTGCGCGCGATATCACCGTTCGGCGGATCGGAATCACCGTTCGTGCGCGCGATATCACGTTCGGTAAGCCGGAATCACTGTTCGCAAACGAAGTATGACCATTCGATATGTGGAAGTCAACTTTATCCTTCGAAAACAGAGAGTAGATTTTTCCTCATGTAGATTTTTTTACTTCTATCTTAAGCTCTTTTTAAGAATTCATCACTACACTATGTAGCGGAAGCTAAGTCTGATGAAAAAGGGTGATAGTGAATGATGGTTAAACTGAATTATTGGCTCGGTATTGTCGTTGCCATTGCGCTGTTGCTGGAGTCGGCGTTCGGAATCTATAGCTTTATCCAGGCCCAGACGCAGCAACAAACAATGCAACAACGTTTTTCTCAGAATATGCAAAATGGGCCAGGCGTCGAAAGCGGCAATTCGGGCAGCCAGAGTTCCGGATCGAATAACCAGTTCAATGGGACGCCGCCGGGTGGCGGTCAGCGCTCGGGCGGCGCCGGCATGCGGACCGCCGGCGCACGGACGCAGGCCAGTCCGGTCAACCTTGTGGTCCACATCGTGACGCTGATCTTGTCCGCAACGGCCTTGGTGCTGACGGCGCTGATCGGCCGCAACAATACGCGTAGAAAAAAGGAAATCGGTTCGACTAAGGAACTGACCGATCAGCATTGAATCACGGAAAATGAGAAAGTCGGAAAGCAAAAAAGCTGCTCCGGCTTTTTTTCATGAGTGTATGCCATCGGCCAATGCCTGTATAATAGAAGAAAAACCATTTTTCTAGCATCGTTAGCCGCGACGTTGAGACAATGGGAGGTGTCCTCTTGAACATTGAACTGAGTAAATTTCGTGTAAAAAAAGGTAAGAGGCAACAAGTCGATGAATGGCTGCGCTTTCTGAATAGAGAAATGCCCGGTGTTCTTTTAACATTGGAAGATGAAAAGATGTACGTTGAAATGATTTTTCGTGAAAAAGATGCTGAGGATGACTATTTGTATTGGTTTTCCATGCAGGCGGAGGGCGGTGCAACGGTTGAAGATTCGGATAGCGATATCGACAGGATCCATATGCAGTATTGGCGAGAATGTATTGATGAATCGTTTCATGCGCCGACACTATTACCGGCAGTTGCAATGATGCCGGAAAAAATAAGACGAATGATGAAGGATTATTTCGATTAAAAGATAGCGGACAGTCATCAGCGGTTGCGATGCAAAGGTGAAACCCCGATAGGAAACTTCAGGATACAGCACATCTTTAATCTTTGATTTTATAGGAATCTGCTGGAGGACTTATTGATCGAAGCAGCCATTCCGGTACTATTTTGGCACGACCGATTGCCAGCCGCTAGATCTAACTGCGATGCGGCGGGCACCCGCCTGCATCTTTTTGATTTTCGCTGCACTATCGACGCCGATTGATAAAATCGCCAGTCCCACATGATGATTTGGGAGTTGTTTCTGTGCTTTCGTCAGCTTTCATAAATAGGTGTGGCACAGCAGCATATAGCTGCCATAAAATGCGACGGCAATGAGGACGGCGTAAATGGGCCGAATCCAACCGGTCAGTAGGAAAACGGCTGCCATTAGGATAACCGCACCGAAAGCGCCGAAGATACCGTTAAACTCAGCCGCTCTGAATTCAATAACCGACATTGTTTTGATTTGCATACCCATATTAATCAATGTCATGACCGGAATGAAGGTAATGACACCGGACAGAAATAACATTTTTGATTGACTAAAATAAGACATCAGTACAAAGATGATTCCGCCGATAATAAATTTTAGCGCGTAATCCCAGATTACAGCGGCCCCCTTCTTTCGGAAATCGTTTAGTTTATAGTATAGAAAATGCGTGCTGATAGGACAAGTATAATTTGTGAACGGATAGGGAAATTTGCTATCAGTGTTGCAGGCGGTGCGCAATTTGGGGATCGACCGAAGTAATTTTAGATCATTTCAAGTGCGCTTGTTGGGCTGAGGCAGAAGATACTCAGCCAGTCGGGTTGATTGTTAATACCGGGTCATCATGAATATGGCCGACCGAGTTAAGTTGAACCGAATCGGTTGTCGGTTGCTCTTAATCAGGGAAAGGTTAGTCCTAATGCAAAAAAATCGGCCTTCATCGCGTAATGGTTGGTCCTATTTATAGCGGCTGGTCATTGTTTCCACCGCTTCTTCTGTGCGCTTTCATCATAAGCGAATGACATCTCTTTCATTGGAAAGTGGCGGGACAAAGTCGTCTGGCTAATTACCGTTGTTACAATCGGAAATTAACACGATCCGGCCGTTCCCACGGTTGACGCAGAAGTTAGCGCATCTGTAGATCCAGCTGTTTCTTTTCGTAAAAATCAAATTCCCGCATGCGACGTCTTAAACTTGAAAGGGGAAAATGCATGGTACCGAGCATCGATCACATTCATATTACCGTCTCCGATCTGGAGCGTGCCGAGCGATTCTATGACCGGCTATTGCCGCTCTTGGGCTTTCAGTTGAGCAATAAGGAAATCGATGAGGTGGCGAACGCGGAATACAAGATCATCGAATATCATCATCGGAATTTTTCCCTCGGTATCGTTAGCCCGCGAGCAGCTTATCGAAATGAGAAAGTGAGCCGAAGAAAACCGGGAGCGCTGCATCATGTAGCCTTTCACGCGTCGTCCCGCGCCCAGGTGGACGTGCTCTATGAACAAATCAAACGGCTGGATGCCGTCATCGTTCATCCGCCGCAGTATTATCCGGAATATTGCGCAGATTATTATGCTTTTTTCTTCAAGGATTGCGAAGGCATTGAATATGAAGTGGTACACTTCGACCGCGAGCGGTACTTCGGAAGACAATAATCGAATTTACAGAATAATTCGATGGATAATATCGTCTGCCCTGAAATGATAAAAATGCCTATTAACGCTAATTAGTCGTGCTATCAGCAGCTTGTCACTTATCAGATTCCCGAATCGAAGCGGCGATGGCGCAATTTGCTCAGGCAGGAATTGCTCGATCTCGGTTATGGGCCGCTTTTTCAAAGTGTGTTCATTTCCCCGCATGATCAAATCCGGACCGTTCGGCAGATCTTTGCGGCCCTGCATGTTCAGCACTATGCGAACGTCTTTTCCGGAAGGTGGATTTATGGCGAAATTGGCCGACGGGTCGACGAAATCTGGGATCTGCCGGGTATCGGTGCAATGTATCAAGATTTTATTTCCTGGGCCGGAAAGAGACAAACTGATTGGACGAGCGAAGAAACGATGGATTCCTGGGATGCCTTTTTTCATGTACTGGAACTCGGCGAGCGATTCGGAGCCATCCTGTTAAAAGATCCGGTGCTGCCGGTACGGTTACTGCCTGCCGCTTGGCCGGCCGAAGAAGCGTGGGGTGCCTATCGGCGGCTTTTTAATGCATTGACTGCCTACGTTGCGACCGACGCTGGCGCACTCCGGTTGATAAAAAATGAAAAAGAAGTGACGGATTCGCGATTGGATGGGTAAAAGTAACTCATTATATCTATTAAAAAGGAAATGAATCGTATTGACAGAAACATTGGTAAAGATGAATCAAACGCTGGTCGAGAATGCTGAAATGTGGGTTCGTCGCTGCACGCTATCGACTTTATTCTGGGGAAGATAAAAACTTCCTGCCGATCGTTGACGATCCGCGGGAAGTCTACTCATTCTCGCCGTGCTTGCTGATCGATCATGGCTCTTGAATGGTAATAGGTCACCGAAAAATAAGCCAGATAGATTAGCAGTAGGAGCGGGACAACAATGGAGGCGGTTTGCCAGATACTGGCGGCACTGGACAGGTTACGGTTCTGCGTGTCCATGACTTTAAGCGCCGCCGAACTATGAATCAATGCGACACAGAGCGGGATGAAAAAGGAGAGGGCGATTTGCGCCAGCAGTGCGTGATGGATCATTCGCCGGCCTGCTCCCAGTTGTTTCAACACGCCATAACGCAGCACATTGTCCGACGATTCGGCCAGTTGCTGCAGCGCCAGAATCGCACAACCGGCAATAAGAAAGATCAGGGCGAGATATAGAATGGAAAAATTGACCATTAGATTGTTTCCGACAACGAGATCGGCGATATAAGCACTGGTCATGACCGTTGTTTCTGCCGCCGGATCTTCCAGCGCTTTGGCTTGCTGGCGCAAAGCGGCTATTTGCCCGCTTTTATTCCCTTTAAAATCAATATTAATGAGCGAGGAAAGCGGCTGCATGGCGCGAACGGTTCGGTCGGGGACAACAATGGTGAGGATGCTGCGGTAGCTGACCGCGTTTTCGATCATTGCGGTATGTGTTTTTCCATGATCGGCGAAAATCACCTTCTGTCCGTTGACGTTGATGGCCGATACGCGGGCGATATGATCGGCGAATCCGCTGTCTGGCGTGATGAGCAGCCATCCATGCCGGGATAAATGGATCGTTTGTTTGCCCTGCAGTTTCATCAGCCGGTTATAGGCCGATTGCGTGATTGCCGGAATCGGCGTTTGTTTCGGGTACAGCTGAGACACGGCCTGCCGTTTGGAGCGATCGACATAAGGCAGTAAATCGCCGAGGACAAGCGGCGATCGATAGAAAGTCGCCGACTGTGACCGCTGCGAATCGTTGCCGAGATCGATCCCTTTTGTGCGGAGCGTTTGCTCAAGGTCGGATACGGTCCCCCGGCCGTGGATGCTGGCATCGTAAACCGCGAATTTGCCGATGGAACGATTCAGCCCCTGACTGATGTTAACGCCGATGATTAAACCGCTGAAGGCAAAGAACAGCATGAGCGTCACAAACGAAGTGGAGACCCAGGCTGTGTTCATCTTACTGCTGATCTGGCGAAGGACAAACATATTGAGGTGGTGGAAATAGAGCTTTTTATTCAGTTGAAAAAGCTTCAATGCGAAACCGGCCAGGGCAAAGAAGAAGCAGAAAGTGCCGACAGAGCCGAGGATGATTGCCAGCCAAAGCTGTTTCGATACCGCTTGTAAACCGTAGTGGCCGACCAGCCAGTAACCTCGGCCGATCATCGCGATACCGGCGGCAAACACGATCAGGTAGACGGCGGCCGGCCAACGCCGGATGGTTTGATTGTGCCGCCCGCCGCGGATCAATTGAATGACTTGATAGCGTCTGATGACGACGATATTAAAAATCATGACGCAGAGAAACATGCTGGCGAAGTAAAAAATCGTTTTCAGGCACGCCGACGGCGAAAAGATAAAATGGATCGCGGTGCCCGTATTGCCGAGCGCCAGTTGCTGAATAAGCACGGCAAACCCTTGCGAAAGAAGGACGCCGATCGGCAGCCCGATGACCAGTGAGATCAGGCCGATGGAACACGTTTCCAGAAAAAGGACGGCGGAGAGCGTCTGCTTGCTCATGCCGAGCGTCAGATAGATCCCCATTTCCTTTTTCCGCCGCCGGATGAGAAAGTTATTGGCGTAGATCAGTAAAAATCCGAGTATGAGCGAGACGAAGACGGACAGGACGCTCATCACCAGATTGATTGCCCTCGTGAAATCCGACTGTTTACTGTTCATCATTTTTCCGAGTACATCGGTTTGCGACAGCGCATTGAACGTGTAAAACAGGCTGACGGCGACGATGATGGTCAGAAAATAGACGGCGTAGTCTTTATAACTGCGCCGTACGTTGCGCAGCGACAGTTTAACGTACATGGTCGGCGTCGCCTCCCATAACGGTCGTGACAGCGACAATGCGGTCGAAAAAAGCCGGCCGCGGATCGTCGCCGCAGGCGAGTTCGTGATACAATTTTCCGTCTCTTAAAAATAAGATACGCTGGGCATAGCTGGCTGTCAGCGGATCGTGCGTAACCATGACGATGGTCGCCCCAAGCTTCGTATTCATTTTGCTCAGGAGTTCGAGCAGTGTTCGCGATGATTTGGAATCGAGCGCCCCCGTCGGTTCGTCGGCCATGATCAGCGAGGGTTGCGTGACAATTGCCCGGGCGGCGGCCGCCCGTTGATTTTGGCCGCCGGAGAGTTCGTAAGGGAACTTGTTTAAACAGATTTCGATGCCCAGCAAATGGGCGACCCGGCGAATGCTTGAGTCGAAGGCCGCCGGTTTAGCCCCTTGAATGGTAAAAGCAAGGGCGATGTTTTCATAAACGGTCAGTGTGTCGAGCAAGTTATAGTCTTGAAAAATAAAACCGAGGTTCTGCCTGCGGAAAGCCGCCAGTTTTCCGCCTTTCAGGCCGGTAATATCTTCACCGGAAATATAAATATGACCGCTTGTCACCGCGTCCAGTGTTGAGATGCAATTGAGCAGCGTCGTCTTCCCGCTACCGGAGGGCCCCATGATACCGACAAATTCGCCGGCGGAGACACTCATCGACAAATCGTCGATTGCTTTCGTCAGATTGTTTTTATTCCCGTAATATTTCTCGATGTGTTCGACTTTGAGTACTTGAACCATGCTAGTTGCCTCCCGTCATCTGATGCTTCCAGTATGATCGCTGCCGAGAGAACGTACCATCGAATCGGCGAACAGCAAACGAACAGTTTTGTTCGTTTGCCCGAGAGCCGGGGTGCTTGAGGAACCGTCGGCATTTTTGACGGCTGCGTGTGAGCAGCGGCGGGCGGCACCATGCGGCGGTGACCATCCGGTCATGGTCCCGATCCGCGAACGGGCGTCGGCTGTTTTTTTACCGATACGGGTTGTGCTGCGGAATGATGATCCGTGCAGTAGTGCCTTGTCCTTTTTGCGAATCGATGGTTAATCTCAGCCCGAGCTGCTTGCAGAGTTGATGGGCCAAGTACAGGCCGAAGCCGGTGGATTTGCCGTTCATCCGTCCGTTTTCCCCGGTAAATCCTTTTTCGAATACGCGGTCCAGATCACGCTTACTGATTCCGACACCGTTATCGGCAACGCTGAGAATAACCGCGTTTTTCAGCTGCTTACCGGAAATGTGAACCGCCGGGTGATCGCGGCGGCGGTATTTGATGGCGTTGACCAGTAACTGCCCGAGAATGAACATCAGCCACTTCGGATCGACGGCGATACGTTGGTCGAGATCGATGCATGCAAGGCGAACGTGGGCGTTGATGAAGGCGCGGCGGTGCCTTTGCAACGTTTCGTCGACGATCTGTTTCAGGTTGCAGCGGCGGATGACGTAGTCTTTTTCAACATCGCTGCTGCGGGCGTAGAATAGGACTTGTTCGAGCAGGTTTTCCACTTTTTCCAGTTCCTCGCGCAGACTCGCAGCGATCTCCGACGGATGATTGTCGAGAATCAGCCGGCTGGAAGCAATCGGCGTTTTCACCTCATGCACCCACAGTTCAATGTACTCGCGATAGTCTTTCATTGCGAACTTGTACCGGTTGATCTCCTCAATCATCGCCTTGTCGGTCGCCTTTAGCAGATCATGCAACGCTGCGCCCTCGGCAAACGACGGCGGCTCGGCCAGTTCCGCCAGTAAATATTTTTGATCGAGTCGTTCGAATTGTC
Source organism: uncultured Sporolactobacillus sp. (assembly GCA_900543345.1). Classification (GTDB taxonomy): domain Bacteria; phylum Bacillota; class Bacilli; order Bacillales; family Sporolactobacillaceae; genus Sporolactobacillus. The sequence goes on from UQRJ01000021.1 coordinate 10,645, forward strand.
GGGACAGACGATCGAAAAATTGTTTTCGCCTCCGGTAGTCGAGGTGTAGGCTGACTGCTACGGCCGATCCGCCCAGGGCCAGCACCAGTGTATACACCCAGAAACTAATATGAAAGACGGCAAATACGCCGAGAAAAAGGAGTAGCAAGGCGAGCAGCGACCAAAAAAACGCCGCTCGGTCACGCATGTAATCGCTCGGGTTCATCATAAAAGATAACCGACTCCTCTCTTTGTGCGGATTTCCGGCACGGCGCCGACGGCTTTCATTTTCCGCCTGAGCCGGTTGACGTTGACCGTCAATGTATTATCGTCGAGGAATTCATGGTTGTTCCACAAATCGTCCATTAGTTGTTCCCTGGTCACGATCCGGCCGCATTCGCGCAGCAGGAGAGCAAGAATGCGAAACTCGTTTTTCGATAAGTCGCACGTCCGATCCCCACAAGTCAGCACCATGGTAGCAGCATCGAGAGAAAAATTACCGTACGATCGGTTCGCTGCGTGGGGTCCGGGGTTGCCGATCCGGGCGGCCAGCGCAGCAACACGAGCCAACAAAATCTGCGTGTTGAATGGCTTGGTCACAAAATCGTCGGCGCCGAGATTCATGCTCATCAGTTCATCCATTTCCGTATCCCGGCTGGTGACGACGATGATGCCCATCCGCGATTGTTTGCGGATGGCGCGGCAAACGTAGAAGCCGTCATAGTAGGGAAGATTAATATCCAGCAGTAGAATATCCGGTGCTTCGGCTAACACTTCTTCCGCTACCCGGGCAAAATGGGTCACACATTTCACATGGTAGCCGTAGTGAGTAAAGAAGTTTGCCAATTCAACGCGGATTTTTCGCTCATCTTCGACAATAGTCAGTTTGATCATCATCGGTCCACCCTCTTTTTTCTATTATCAGTATAAAAGAAAAAGCGGGACCGATATACTTTTGACAGGTTGAAAATATATTGACGGCGATTGATCGACAGAGCAGAACAATGCCGAACCCGATCGAAATCGGGAGCGCACGCTTGAACGTTACGGATCATTGCCATAGAATGAGAAACATGTGAGGGAGATTGGCTATCGAAGCGAGATTCACCATAATGTATGGCCGATTCTAACTGGCTATGCCGTTAGTACTTTGCTCAAGCGGCGTTTAGCGCTTTCCTAATGCGAAAAGATAAAGCCATCGGAAACGTTCGACATCAATGCCCGGATACCTTACGGCGGAATTTTCGAAAGACGCCGCTCGCATTTTGTATTATGATAGAAACATGTAAAGTTTTATACCGTTTTATGTAAATAAATGATTGTCAGGTGAGGAGGAGCCTAAATTGTCTGTTTTACATCAGTTTCTTGATGAAAATACGGTACGGGAACCCTTTCAGAGTCCGGAATTATTGACTACCTATTGGTCGACGGCATGGGGAAATACGAACGCGGTTGGCAAAGTCCGCAAGGTGCTGGTCCATCGGCCGGGCGATGAGATTCTCGCAGTGAACCGTGCCGACTATGAACCGGGAGTGGGCGCGCGAATTCTTCGCGATCAGCAGGGAAATATTGTCAGTTACTGTTTGGGAAAACAGCCGATCGACCTGGCAAGGATGCAGGCGCAGCACGATGGGATGACCGATGTCTTGAAAAAAGCGGGCGTTGAGGTCATTCCGCTTGAGGAAGACGACGAGCTGCTCACCAACAACCTGTTTGCCCGCGATGTTGGCATGGTTATTCCGGGTGGTTTGATTCTGGCCCGCTTCGCGCTGAGGTTCAGGTACGGCGAAACGCGGCGGACGCTGAGGACGGCGGCCCGGATCGGCATGCCGGTGCTGGCGTCCATTCAGGGACAGGGGTTTGCCGAGGGCGGCAGCTTCATGGTTTTCGATCGGAAAACGGCGATTGTCGGCCGCTCGATTCGTGTGAATCAGGCCGGCATCGATCAATTGCGGGCGATCCTCTCCTGGCAGGGGATGGAATTGATCGTTGTCGATCTGCCGTCCAGCATGATTCACCTTGATGAAGTATTCAATATGGTCGATATAGACAAAGCTTTGGTCGATCCGACAAACTTGCCGCACTGGTTTCTGGAAGATCTGCAGCGGCGCGGCATCCATCTCATCGAAACCAATCCGCTTGACCCGCCGATGACGACGAACTGCCTGTGCTTGGAACCGGGCAAAGTCCTATTCACCGCGCGCGGCGTGCGGACCATGGATGCACTAGAGAAGGCGGGTGTCGATGTCGTCGCCGTTCCGGTAGACGAAATTAATAAAATGGGCGGCGGCATTCATTGCTCGTCACTGGTCCTGCAGCGGGATCCGCTGGACTGAAGTGAAGGAAGAGGAGGGAAACGAATCATGTATGATACGATCAAAGATTTGCCTGTGGAGAGGCAAATTGAACAGCTGACTCGGGATTTGATCGGTGTGAAAAGTGTCAACGGGACGATCGGCGAGGTCAATATGGCCAATGAACTGGAGGCCATTCTCCGTTCGTTTCCCTATTTTAAACAACATCCGCAGTATGTCTGGACGCAGGCATTGAAAGACGATCAGCTCGGCCGGAAAAATGTTTTTGCGTTTCTGGAAAGCGAAAAGAAAGCGAAGCGGACCGTTGTGTATCACGGCCATATGGATACGGTCGGCATTGACGATTTCGGTAGCGAAACAGCACATGCGCTGATTCCCGATGACCTCCGGCACTTTTTTTCCACTTATGAAGACGACGATGATGTTCGGCAAGATGCTCTTTCCGACGACTGGCTGTTCGGCCGCGGCGCCCTCGATATGAAAAGCGGCGATGCTGTTCATTTAAGCAATTTGCTATTTTACTCGCAACATCGTGAGCGATTGAACGGTAATTTATTAGTGATGTTCAATCCGGTTGAGGAAAACGACCATCGGGGGATCATCGATGCGGTCCCTGAATTGTTGCGGCTGCGAGAGGAAAAAGATCTGGAGTATGTGGCGGCGATTAACGCCGATTTTAACAGCCCATTATATAAAGGCGATCGGCAACGTTACATCTATACCGGATCGGCCGGCAAACTGCTTGGTTGCTTTTACATCCGCGGCCGGGAAACTCATGTCGGGGAGACGCTGGCCGGCATCGACCCGACGCTGATTGCCGGAAAAATTAACGAGGCCTTAAACGATAATATGGCCGTAGCGGAACAAATCCCGGGAGAAGTCGTTCTTCCGCCGTCGTGCCTGTATATGAGAGACCGGAAGGCATTCTATAACGTCCAAACTGCGGGCGCCGCGCATTTATACTTCAACTACTTTTTCTATGAACGTTCGCCGCAGGATGTGTTAAGTCAATTGACACATGTGGCCCAGAACGTCTGCGACGCGCTGGCCCGATATTTGGAAAAACAATATACTTTATTTTCGAAAAACTGCGGATTACACGGTGAGGCACCCGGGTGGAACATCAAAGTGCTGACCTATAAGGACTACGTAAACGAGCTGACGGAAAAAGGCGTGATCGTGAATCGGATCGCGGACCGGGTTATCCGGGAAAATGCCAATGAGGATTTCCGCCAGGTCGCTTTTAAACTCATTGAGACGCTGGAGACAGAAGCGGGCGACCGGCGGCCGAAAGTCATCGTCTTCTTCGCGCCGCCGTATTGTCCGCATAATTATTTGCGCGCCGATGTGCCAGCCGAAAAACGTTGCGACCGGATTCTCGATCAAGTCATCGGCAAAGCCGAGCGTGAAACCGGCGTGCAGTTGGCTAAAAAACGTTTCTTTCCGTATCTGGCCGACGGCAGTTATTTGGCACTGAATGAGACGACGGAAGAAGCGGCGGCACTTACCGCTAATTTCCCGGGCTGGGGGAAAACATACGGTGTCCCGCTCGACCAAATCCGCAGACTGGCCGTACCGGTTCTCGATATGGGCGTGTACGGCAAACGGGCACACACGTGGATGGAACGAGTGTACAAGCCTTATTCTTTCGGCGTTTTGCCGACATTGATCCGCAATATGACCGAACAGCTTCTTGACGATTCGCAGTGAATGTTTTATCTTCAAAGAAATATAGAGTAGAAGTTATTAAAGGAGAGAGCAACAGATAATGAAGAAAATTGGCTTAGTGATGATGGCTCTGCTACTGGTGGTTCTGTCGGCCTGCGCTTCCGGAAACGGGGACTCGGGCAAGAAAAAAACAATTGTGATGGGCACGAGCGCCGATTATCCGCCGTTTGAAACGGTGGACACGGCTAATGGCAATAAGATTATCGGTTTTGATATTGATCTGGCAAAATATATTGCCGACCAACTCGGGTATAAATTGACGATTAAAAACCAGGACTTTAACGGATTGATGGCGGCACTGAGCAGCAAAAAGGTCGATTTTGTCATGGCGGGCATGGTCGACACCCCCGATCGCCGCAAAAGCGTCGATTTTTCAAAAGTCTATTTCAATGATTATCAAGTTGTCCTGTCGAAAAACAGTGCGGGGATTCACAGTGTCAAGGATCTGAAAGGCAAAAAAGTCGGTGTTCAGCTCGGTACGACGCAAGAAACCTTTGCCATGCAGCTGAAAAAAAAGACACCGATGACAGTGCAGCGCTGGGATAAATTGAATGAAATGGTCGAAGCCATGCGTGCGGGCAAACTCGACGCCATTATCACAGTGAGCTCGGTTGCCTACGGTTATACGAACAAAGACAAGAATATTCATCAGTTTAAGGCATTGTTGAATGGAAAACCGAAAGCCGATCCGGTCAGCGTCGCTTTCCCGAAGGACAGCAAGTTAACGTCGCAATTCAATAAAGAAATTGCCAAGGCAAAGAAAAACGGCAAACTGGACAAGTTGATCACCAAGTGGATTAAACATCAGTGAGCGAAAATGCAGTGAAAGGATTATCAAACGATGGATCAACTATTCAGCGGTTTTCAACGTATGGCTCCTTCAATCCCCTATATTGTTAGCGGCATATGGGTAACTTTGGAAATTGCCGCCGGAGGAGCGATCATCGGTTTTCTCCTGGGTACCCTGCTTGCCTTAATGAAAATCGGGCATCTCAGGCTATTTAGTGCGTTTGCGCGTGGTTATACATCGCTGTTCCGGGGAACGCCGATGATCATGCAACTGGCGCTTGCTTATTTTGCGATTCCGCAGTTACTCGGCCTGGGCGATGTTAACGCTACCGTGGTGGCGATCATTACCTTTGGATTGAATTCGGGGGCATATGTATCGGAAATCATCCGCTCAGGCATCAATGCCGTTGATAAGGGACAATTTGAAGCAGCCGGCGCACTCGGCATTAGTTACTGGCCGATGATGAAAGACATCATCTTGCCGCAAGCAATCAAAAATATTTTACCGGCGATGATGAATGAATTTATCACATTGACGAAAGACTCGGCCCTCGTGTCGACCATTGCGGTGACCGATATGATGCGCCGGTCGCAAATCGTCGCCGCGCAGTATTATATGTATTTTCCGCCGATGTTTGTTGCATTTATTCTGTATTATATTGTTGTCATGATTCTAACAATGATCGGCGATCGCATCGAGAGGAGACTGAACCGCAGTGATCGAGGTTGAACATGTCTATAAAAATTTCGGTGCCTTAAAAGTTTTGCAAGACGTCTCACTCAAAGTTGAGCACGGCGAAGTGGTCGTGATCATCGGTCCGTCTGGATCAGGAAAATCGACGTTGCTAAGATGTATCAATTTACTGGAGCGGCCGACATCGGGCAGGGTGCTGATCGACGGTAACGATATGACGCAGCTGAAGCAGAAGCAAGTCGTGAAAGTCCGTGAAAAAGTCGGCATGGTTTTTCAGCATTTTTACTTATTTCCGCATAAAACGGTGATGGAAAATCTGATATACGCACCGATGAAGGTAAAGGGCTTGTCGAGAGAGGAGGCCGTCACCAAGGCGGAGCACTTGCTGGAACAGGTCGGCCTGCTGGAAAAACAAGATCAGTATCCAAGTAAACTCTCGGGTGGACAAAAGCAGCGAGTGGCCATTGCCCGGGCGCTGGCGATGGAACCGGAATATATGCTGTTCGACGAACCGACTTCGGCGCTTGATCCGGAAATGGTAAAAGAAGTGCTGGACGTTATTGAATCGCTGGCAAAGTCCGGTATGACGATGATCATCGTTACTCATGAGATGGGATTCGCCAAGCATGTGGCTGACAAAGTTGTTTTTATGGACAACGGACAAATTCTGGAATCCAATACACCGGAAGCGTTTTTCAACCGACCGGAGACGGAGCGGGCGCGAGATTTTCTCGATAAAATTTTATGAAGAATGGTGTCCCGACGATCACAGCGCGTCGGGACTTTTGCGCCGGCTAAGGTGCTTGGATTGCGATAAGCGTTCAAACAGTCTTTAACGCCTTTCGGGCCGACAGTGGTACTTGTCCGGGGTCAAAGGCAAACTGTAATGCTGCACGTGCACGAATTTCCTCCTTTCGGGCCGGCAGCGGTATTTTTGCCCAGTCTCGCAGGGTCTGGATGCGCCGGCGGCCCACTTTCGTACCGACAGCACATCGAATTTGTCGATGCCAACGGCAAACCAGCTGCTGATTTGGCCGCTGCCGTCCGTGCCAAAGCGCTGGAAAAGGTTTAATTCTGCTCGGCACGGCGTTGATCACAATGTGATTCGTTTCATTCTTGTATTGTCGCTGATTTTATTATAGTTTCAATTCCGCGTTGATCATAATGTGATTCGTTTCATTCCGCCGCTGATTGTGACCGAGCCGCAGATTGATGCCGCATTCGCGCTATTTCAGCAAAAGCACTGACCGAGACACCGCGTAAAAACAGTCCGAATCGGTGCTCTTTTTTCGGACCGGGCCGATATCCTTAAAAAAACGTATGTGAGCGGAAGCCGTCGGCCGTTTACTTAATACCAGGTAACAGAAATAGGACCGACTTTGCCGGCAATAGGACCGACTTTTTGCTTGATAGGATCAAGTTTCCCATCGATGGGACCAAGTTGAAGCGTGATCGGACCAACTTCATCTCAGGGATGTTGCTAAGTTAATACCAAGTCTTAAACATTGACGACGCCAATCGGCCGTCTTATATCCCGTGATTTATCGTCTTTTGTTCCGATTTTGCGTTGAAAAACAAACAATGACTGTCGCAGCGAATAGAAATTAAAAACAGACTCGATCACTTGCCTCGAATGAGCGGTTATTTGTCGACATGAACGGAATAAATTAAGAATGGCCTCCAATGCCAAGCATTGAGGCGTCCTCTTTTGATAATGATGTAAGATGGACTCGGAAGGGAATGGATCCGTCGATATCCTGCGATCAGCTTGAAACTTTATCTTGCTAACGTTCACGAGCCGAACCAGATGGAAGCGATGATGATCACAAGGCCGCCGATCAATAGAACCCAGGCAGTCGGCCGGGCCATATTCAATGTGTAGCCGATGCCGACACGTTTTTCAATAAAAAGGGAAGGGTCGGAGCGGTTAAAGTAAAAAATACCTCCCACCCATTTATCATCGTCATTCAGAATGCGTCCTGACGGTTGCTTGCCGCGAGCCAGCCGGAAATAAAGCAGCAACATTGCGATCACTAGGATGACGGTGACGGCCATGCCGATATTGAACCAAAAAGTGGCGACCGGCGTTAAAAAACTGATAACGATCAGCAGAAAAAATAATTCGTTGATTAAACAGAAACCAATCATCAACCGTACCATTGCTTTTCGATAATGAGGATAGTCGGGGGCGGCATCGGGATTGCCTTTAACGGCGGCCGGCGCATGACGGATCAGCAAGGCGGCGGCGCCGATGACGAGTTCCAGAGCGATTGGACTGAGTACGACGCCCCATGATTTGTCGGCCCAGCGATCCGGGCCGGCCAATCCGAAATGAATCGGAATGCGATCAGCCATGGCCGGATAGCCAAAGACGGCGATCATCACCGTCGCCAGTAGCAGCGGGAGTAATAATAAAAACCAACGTAACGGCACGACAGCGGTTTGATTGTTCCCGATCGATACTGTAATTT
>UQRJ01000022.1 GCA_900543345.1 uncultured Sporolactobacillus sp.
ACGAGATGTCTTAGGGTCTCGTGGGCTCGGAGATGTGTATAAGAGACAGGATTGGATGTGTCTGCTCATAGTCGTCAATTTGATCCGCATGGGTCATCGTCATCGCGATGTCGTCCATCCCTTTCAGCAGCATGCTCTTTTTATAGGGATCAATCGCGAAATGTTCGGCGATGCCGGCGCCTGTAATCGTCTGTTCCGGAAGATTCACCATCAGACGCAGCGATGTTTCCAAACCGGTTTTGATCAGCCGGTCGACTTTTTCGGCACCCAACGTAATCGCCAAAATACCGTTTTTTCGACAATTATTGTTAAAAATATCGGCGAAACTCGGCGCGATGATGACTTTAAAACCATAGTCCTGCAGCGCCCACGGGGCATGTTCGCGTGAGGAGCCGCAGCCGAAATTATCGCGGGCAACCAGGATTGACGCACCGGCATATTTCGGCCGATTCAAAATAAAAGTGGGATCCGGTTGTCCGTTCTTATCGAAGCGCCAATTATAGAAAAGAAATTGTCCGAAGCCTTGACGCTCAATCCGTTTAAGAAACTGTTTCGGAATAATCTGATCCGTATCGACATTGATCCGATCGATCGGGCAGACCAATCCGGTAAATGTTTGAAAAGGTTCCATTTTCTCTTCTCCCCGTCTATTTTTCGCTTGAAAATACGTTCAATCGACACCGGTTGTCGTCAATTCACCCCGGCCAATTGGCGGATATCGGTAAAATGTCCGCTAATCGCCGCCGCGGCGGCCATCGCCGGGCTGACCAGATGCGTCCGCGCACCGGCGCCTTGCCGGCCCTCAAAATTACGATTCGATGTCGATGCGCAGCGTTTGCCTGCCGGAACCACATCGTCGTTCATCGCCAAACACATGCTGCAACCGGATTGACGCCATTCGAAGCCGGCATCGGTAAAAATGCGATCCAGTCCTTCGGCTTCCGCCCGCTGCCGGATTTGCTGGGAACCGGGAACCACCAGTGCCCGTACGCCCGAGTGGACATGACGTCCGCGGACCACCCGCGCCGCCTGGCGAAGGTCGCTGAGCCGCGAGTTCGTACAGGACCCGATAAATACGACGTCAATCGGAATATCGCGGATCGGCGTGCCCGGTTTCAACCCCATGTACGCGATCGCTCCGGCGGCCGCCTGCCGTTTCTCCGCCGTATCAAATGAAGCAGGATCGGGGACGACATCGTCGATCGACGCGCCCATGGACGGGTTGGTCCCCCAAGTGACCTGCGGCTTGATTTCATCGGCGTCGATTTCGATCGTCCGATCATATTCAGCGCCTTCATCAGTTGCTAAAGCCAGCCACTCATGCGCCGCTTTTTCAAACGCCTCACCCTTCGGCACAAACGGACGTCCCTGCAGATAGTCGACGGTTGTCTGATCAGGACTGATCAGGCCCGCCCGCGCGCCGGCTTCGATCGACATATTGCACACCGTCATCCGCTCTTCCATCGACAGCTGGCGAATCGCCGCACCGGTATATTCGACAATATGCCCGGTCCCAACCGCAATACCGAATTTAGCAATGATTGCCAAAATCAGGTCTTTTGCGCCGACGCCGAAACCGAGCGTGCCGTTCACTTTAATCTGCATTGTTTTCGGCTTTGCCTGCCAGATTGTCTGCGTCGCCAGCACATGCTCCACTTCGCTCGTGCCGATACCGAATGCCAGCGCGCCGAACGCACCGTGCGTCGATGTATGGCTGTCGCCGCAGACGATGGTTTTACCTGGCTGTGTTAAGCCGAGCTGCGGACCGATCACATGCACAATCCCTTGCATCGGGCTGTAGATATCGGCCATCCGAATGCCGAACGTCCGGCAATTCTCGGCCAACGTCTGAATCTGCTTTTTGGAAGTTGGATCGTTCGTCTCCCGGGTTTTCGTTGTCGGCACATCGTGATCAACCGTCGCGAAGGTCAGATCCGGACGCCTGACGGTTCGCCCATTCATCCGCAATCCGGCAAATGCCTGAGGTGAAGTGACTTCATGGATGAGATGCAGATCGATGTAGAGCAGATCCGGTTGGCCCTGTTCCCGATGCACGACATGACGCTCCCATATTTTTTCAGCAATTGTTTTCGGTCCCATATCATTGCTCCTCTCCGACTTTTCTGAATTTCCGATCGATTTCATTTAAGCTGGAAATGTGATTTGTTCGTCCATCGCCGCGATAACCTGCTCCGTCATTTCGTCGGTACTGACTTCGGCGGCTTGCACCGCATCAAGTTTCAAATCCGGTGTATGATAGCCCTTCTCCAGTACCCGCGATACAGCCGTCTCAATGATATCCGCTTCCCGATTCATCGCAAACGAATAACGCAACAGAAGCGCGGCCGATAAAATCGTCGCCAGCGGATTGGCAATGCCTCGGCCGGCGATGTCCGGCGCCGAACCGTGGACCGGTTCATAGAGTCCCAGTGTATCGGCACGCAAACTCGCCGACGGCAGCATACCGAGTGAGCCGGTGACCATCGATGCCTCGTCGCTTAAAATATCACCAAACATATTTTCAGTGACAATGACATCGAACTGTGCGGGATTCGCGATGAGTTGCATCGCCGTCGAATCAACCAACGCATGATGTACTTCGACATCGGGGTATTTTTCGGCTACCCGGTTGACAACCTCCCGCCACATCCGGCTCGACTCCAGCACATTGGCCTTATCGACCGAAGTCAGTTTCTTTCGTCTTTTTTCCGCCAACTGAAATGCTTTTTCTACGACACGCTCGATTTCGCCGACGCTGTAAGCCAATGTATCGACCACCTGCCGATGATTCGGTCCACGACGCTCACTCGGCCGGCCGAAATAGAGACCGCCGGTCAGTTCGCGGACGATCACAAAATCGACCGACTCGACATAAGCGCGTTTCAGCGGTGACGCTTCGATAAGCGGCGGATAGGTTTGGGCCGGCCGAATGTTGGCAAAAAGGCCGAGCGCTTTGCGAATGCCGAGCAGCCCCTCCTCCGGCCGCACCGTCATTGAACGGCGGTTCCACTTCGGACCGCCGACCGCCCCAAGCAGGACGGCGTCACTCGCCTGACACTGATCGATTGTTTGCCGCGGCAGCGGTGTGCCGACCGCATCGATCGCCGCTCCGCCGATTCGCTCATAAGCAAAATGAACATCATGATGAAACGTAGCAAAGATGGCTTGCAATACGCGAACGGCTGATCCGGTGACCTCCGGACCGATGCCGTCGCCGGGCAGAACGGTAATAATCCGTGACATGATCTTTCATGCCCCCTTAGAGCGGGACGCCGCCTGAAACAGTTGCCGCAGATCGTCATCGGAAATGTCTTTTTGATGGTCGGCCATCGTTTTAAAGGCCCGAAAACAAGGGTCGATTTCTTCATCGGGAATGCGGATACCCATCTCACTCGCTTTTTCAATCAGGGCATGACGGCCGGAATGTTTGCCAAGCACAAGCTGCGTTCGATCTGCGCCGATCATCTCCGGCGAAATAATTTCATAGGTCTGCGGATTTTTCAGTACGCCGTCTTGATGAATGCCGGCCTCATGGGCAAATGCGTTGGCGCCGACGACGGCCTTGTTGGCCTGGATCGGGCTATGCATCAGCCGGCTGACCAGATCGCTTGTTTTCTTAATCTCTTTCAGATTCAGTCCCGTCTCTACTTGAAAGACAGCCTTTCGCACGCGCAGTGCAACGGCAACTTCTTCCAGAGCGACGTTCCCCGCCCGCTCACCGACGCCGTTGACTGTACATTCCACCTGACGAACGCCGGCACGGATCGATGCGAGTGTATTGGCAGTTGCCATGCCCAGATCATTATGGCAATGGCAGGAGAAACGCACTCGATCGCTATCCGTAACATGATCGCGGATATAGCGGAACATCGCCGCAAATTCTTCCGGCGTCGAATAACCGACGGTGTCGGGCAGATTGATGACTGTCGCACCGGCACGGATGGCCGCATCGACCACTCTCGCCAGAAAAACACGATCGCTGCGCGAAGCATCCTCGGCGGAAAATTCAACCTGTGGGAAAAATTGCTTCGCATACTTAACCGATTCGGCCGCCATCTTCATGACTTCATCCGGTGTTTTTTTCAGCTTAAAGGCCATATGGATCGGCGACGTCGCGATGAACACATGAACCCGCGGGCTTTCCGTCTCTTTCAACGCTTCCCAGCAAGCGTCGATGTCTTTCTTAACGCAGCGGGCCAGCCCGGTTACTGTACTGGTCCTGATTTCCCGGGCAATACGGCTGACGGCTTTGAAATCGTCGGGTGAAGAGGCCGGGAAACCCGCCTCAATCACATCGACGTGTAGTTTTTCCAACTGTCTGGCTACCTGCATCTTCTCTTCGTCATTGAGACTGCATCCGGGGGATTGTTCGCCGTCGCGCAGTGTCGTGTCGTAAATTTCAACCTTTTCCATTTTTCGTACTCCTCTCACAACTTTTTTGGCTTCTGAGCCTTTTTATCTATAAAAAAAAATCTTTTCAACCCCCACACCCGGTTGACTAACCGGTTTGTGCAGGGGCGAAAAGATTTCTTTTCGCGGTACCACCCAGCTTTCGACATTCCTGTGAATGTTCGCTCAGCACCGTTTCGGTTTATCCGAAAACGGCATTTTGATAACAAGTGTATGGGACACTTGACCCGACCTACTTTGTTCGGACGGGCGCTCGGAGGTGAGTGCCATCATCGCCGTGCTGCCGGCTTCCAGCTGCCGCCGGCTCTCTGGGAAGCAATGAAGCGATGATTTTTCCCTCGTCATCGATTTGATCCGATTCAAAAAGTATCGAAATCACGCAGACTTTTTGAATGTTCGATTAACTTATGCAGTTTATCTTACTCGTTTAAAAGCATTTGTCAACTTTTTTATTGAAGTGCCATCGAGAACCGTTCACCGTGGCGCCGGACCACCACTTTGCCGCCGTAAAAAGCCGTCAGGTTTTCCGGTGTCATCACATCGCGAGTCGGACCGGCCCGATAAACCGTCCCTGCTTTCAGTAATAAAGTGTGCTCGAAGCAGGGGAGAATCTCACCGACATGATGGGTAACGAAAATCATTGTCGGAGCGACAGGCGAATTTGCCAGCCGGCGGATCAACGACAACAAGTGTTCTCTGGCAAAAATATCGAGCCCGTTGCACGGTTCGTCAAGAATCAGCAGCTTGGGTGCGGCCATCAAGGCACGGGCGATGAGGACACGCTGCTTCTCGCCTTGTGACAGCGTCCCGAATGCGCGGGCGCAAAAATCCGCGCACTCCAATTCGTCGATTAATTCGGCCGCTTTCAGTCGATCCTCATGACTTACGGATTGATACAGTCCAATCGAGGCGAATTTACCGCTCAGCACAATCGAAGACGGCCGTTCGCTCGGGTCGATTTTCTCAGTGAGCGCCGAACTGACCCAGCCGATATGTCGGCGCAATTCACGCAGATCGACCGTGCCGAACGGTCGATCAAGTACGGAAACGCTGCCGGCGGTCGGCCAGATGTAACCGTTGATCATTTTCAGCAATGTCGTTTTCCCCGAGCCGTTCAGACCGATGAGCGACCAGTGCTCCCCGTTGTGAACTTGCCAGGTCACATCTTTCAGAATAATGTGTCGCCCGCGCCGCCAACTGACGTGGCGAACATCGATGATCATCTTTTTCCCCGCCTCCACTGTTTTCACCGGTGCCTGCTGCCCGCATTATTTGACCTGTTCATATGCCAACGTTTCCAGGGTCGGAAATAACCGCGGATCCGCATTGCCGCCGCTGACAATCAGGCCGACATGTTTGCCGCGCACCGCCACCTGTTTGGAAAGCACCGCTGCTAGCGGCGCCGCGCCCGCCCCTTCGACAAACAGTTTGCTTCGCTCAAGCATAAGCACCATCGCCCGGGCGATAAAACGGTCGGAAACGGTGACGACGTCGTCTAAATAGCGCGTGAGCAGCGGGCAAGTTTTCCGGCCCGGTTCGCTCACCAGGATTCCCTCGGCGATACCGCCGGGGCCGAGCGACGACCGTTTATCGACATGATGATACAGATTATAGACAGCCGGCGCATAATCGGATTGTACGCCGACAACAGCAATATCCGGCCTTTTTTGTTTAAGGTAATAAGCCGTTCCGGCCGCCAGTCCGCCGCCGCCGACCGGGACAACTACCATTTCAAGCTGTGGGCATTGTTGCAGCATTTCCATCGCCACCGTCGCTTGACCGGCCATCACCTGCTCGTCGTCAAAGGCATGAACGAATGTAATACCGCTTGTCCGTTGATTTTGCCGGGCCGCCTGATAAGCATCTTGATACGTCGTGCCAACGAGCACAGCCTCTGCACCATATGATTGGACCGCTTTGACTTTTGGCAGCGGTGTCGACTTCGGCATAAAGATACGCGCGTGCAGTTTTCTGCGAGCGGCCGATAAAGCCACGCCTTGAGCATGATTCCCCGCCGATGCCGTCACAATGCCGCGTGCACTTTCCGCCGGTGACAAATGGTATATTTTATTATAAGCTCCGCGCAGCTTGAACGATCCGGTACGCTGCAAATTCTCCAGTTTAAAATGCAACCGGGCGCCGGTCAATGCATTGAAAGTCGCCGATTCGACCAGCGGTGTCCGGTGAACAACCGGCTTCAGGCATGCCGCCGCCCGCTCGATATCCGTTAATTGTAATAAATCCCCAATGATCTCACACTCCCGAAGATAACCGCTCGCATTTAAAGATAGTCTGCATGCGGAAATAACGTTTTTTCACTGCGCAACGTGAGCGGTGATATCCTGGCTGTCGACCTTGTCCTTCTTGACAAACGGCATCAGCCGGCGAAGCTCGCGGCCAGTTTCTTCAAGCAGCGAATGGCTTTCTTTTTCCAATAGCGCGTTGAATACTGGGCGGCCAACTTTATTTTCCAACTCCCAATCACGGGCAAATTTACCGGTTTGGATATTTTCCAACACTTTCTTCATCCGCTGCTTCGTGTCGTCGTTAACGACATACGGGCCGACGGTAAAATCGCCGTATTTCGCCGTATTGGAGCATGAATAGCGCATCCCGGTCAACCCGTTTTCGTAGATCAGATCGGTCAGCATCTTCATCTCGTGACAGGTCTCAAAATAGGCATTCTCCGGTTGATAGCCGGCTTCAACAAGTGTATCGAACGCTGCTTCGATCAAGTGAGTCATCCCGCCCATCAGCACGGCCTGCTCGCCGAACAGATCGGTTTCCGTCTCCTCTTTGAACGTCGTCTTCAGTACGCCGGCGCGTCCGGCACCGAGCCCTTTCGCCCAGGCAAGCGCCAACTTTTCACCGTCACCGGTCGGATTCTGCTCAACGGCATAGAACGCGGGGACGCCACCGCCGTTGAGATATTCGCGCCGGCAGAAGTGCCCTGGGCCTTTCGGCGCTACCATAAAGACATCGACATCTTTAGGTGGAACGATTTGATTAAAATGAATGTTGAAACCGTGGGAGAAAGCCAAGGCTTTCCCCGCCGTTAATCCGGCCGCAACTTCTTCCTGATAGACTTTCGGCTGCGTCTCGTCCGGAAGCAGCATCATGACGACATCGGCTGCTTCCGTCGCTTCTTTGACTGTTTTTACCGTGAAACCGTCTTGCACAGCCCGATCCCATGAACCACCGTGTCTAACACCGATCACTACCGAAAAGCCGCTGTCGCGCAGGTTCTGCGCCTGCGAATGACCTTGCGAACCGTAACCGAGCACAGCAATTTGTTTGCCGCGCAATACACTTTCATCGATATCGTCATCGTAATATACTTTTGCCGTCATTGTGGATATCCCCTTTAACTATCGTTTTTTTTTAACCAATCCTTGTGATTCACGTCATATCGGCAACCGATAGAATATCGATCAATCGGTCCATCTGGCTGACGAGCCGAGCGAGTCTGGGCATGTTCTGCTGGTTCACATCCAGCAAAATGCTGATGTCGGCCTGCCCTTTCCCGCCGGCGAGCTTCTGCATCGTCAATGCATCGACCGGCAACTGCGACCGAGAAATCAGGTTGGCCACCCGTCCGAGCACATCGGGATTGTTGTTGGCAATCGCGATAATTGTCCGTTTCATCCGTCACACCCCAATCATGTCACGCAGCCCTTTGCCCGGTGCCACCATCGGCAGGACATTGGCCCCTTGGCCAATCCGGCAATCGACGACAAGCGGCCCGTCCGAGCGAAGTGCCGGTTCCAAGCGTGCGTAGATCTCTGCATTGCGGCTGATTCGCAGCCCGGGAATGCCGTAGCTCTCCGCCAATTTAACAAAATCGGGTTGGAAAGCGGAAACGGAATGCGCGTAACGTTTTTGATAGAAAAATTCCTGCCACTGCCGAACCATTCCCAGTGCATGATTGTTGATAATTAACACTTTTATCGGCAATTGGAGCTCTTTAATCACTGCCAGTTCTTCGAGCGTCATTTGGAAACCACCGTCGCCGACCATCGCGATCACCGATTTGTCCGGAGCGGCAACTTGAGCGCCGATCGCCGCCGGAAGTCCGAAGCCCATCGTACCGAGTCCGCCGGAGGTGACCCATTGATCGGGATGTTCGAACGCGTAAAACTGAGCAGTCCACATCTGATGCTGACCGACGTCAGTTGTAATAATCGCTTCCGGTCCCGCCGCCCGCCGTGCCATGGCAATCACCAAGCGCGGATCGAGCATTTTCTCATCCCGCCGCGCAAAACGAAGCGGATGAGCACGGGCATAGGTTTGCAGCCGATCGAGCCACTGCGGCCACTTGATTGGCGATGCGACCGCCTGCTCAAGCAAGTCGAGCACGGCCCCCGCATCGCCGACAACCGGATAGTCGACGGGGACATTTTTACCGATCTCTGCCGGGTCGATATCAACATGAGCAACTTTCGCCTGTTTAGCAAATGTCGCCAGCGAACCAGTCAGGCGATCGTCGAAGCGTGAGCCGATATTGATCAACAGATCGCATTCCGACAGCGCCATGTTGGCGGCATAAGTCCCATGCATGCCGGCCAGGCCGAGAAACAAAGGGTCGGCATGCGGAAACGCTCCCAGCCCAAGCAACGTACTGACCACCGGGATCTGCTGACGGCGAGCAAAAGTGCGGAACCGGCCAGCGGCATGGGCGTGCAAAATACCGGCACCAGCCAAGAAAACCGGCCGCTTCGCTCGATGAATCGCGTCAGCAAGCGCACGAACCTGCTGCCGGTCGACCGGTTCGGCTGCGCGATAGCCCGGTAAATCCGGATTCACCGTCGCCGAGGCTTCAGTTGTCGTGCGCCTGGCACAAATGTCTTTCGGCAGATCGACGAGCACGGGCCCGCGCCGGCCGGTTGAGGCAATGTAGAAAGCCGCTTTGACCGCTCGCGGCAGATCGACCGTTTTTCGTACCTGAAAATTGTGTTTTGTTACCGATGCGGTAATTCCGACAACATCCGCTTCTTGAAAAGCATCGGAATTGAGTACCGGACGACCCACCTGGCCGGTGAAAGCAACAATCGGCAATGAATCAGCCAGCGCATCCGCCAAACCGGTCACTAAGTTGGTCGCCCCCGGGCCGCTGGTGGCAATGACGACACCAGGGCGGCCGGACACTCGGGCATAGCCCTCCGCCGCATGAACGGCGCCTTGCTCGTGCCGCGTCAGCACATGATGCATTTTCTGCCGATAAAGCGCATCATAGATCGGCAGTACGGCGCCGCCCGGATAACCGAAAACGACATCGACACCTTCCCGGCGTAGCGCCTGTACAAACAAATCGGCGCCTGTTTTTTTTGTAAACTTCTCCCTTTCTGTTTTCGCTATCAACGTTCTGTTCCTCCTTTCCTGCAAAGTGGCAGCCGACCATTTTCTTTTTTCTCGGCTCAGCCGCCCTGCCGCTCCGCGTTCCATGTGACAAGCACCATGGAATGCGATCGGTGACACCAATGTAAGCCGGTCGAAAAAATCCGTCAACTCTCTGTTCGGATCGTTCTCATTTTTGCTTCTTCTATATTTTTACTGTATGAAGAAAAAATTTTTAAAATTTTTTATCATTGGGAACTGATTCACTTCAGTTATCAATCGGCGAATAATCATTAAAAATGTAAATCAGCGACGATAGGTGGTTGACATCGACAAATAAGGGTGTTAAATTTATCGTACAAATTCAGAACATTCTCAAGTAAGGAGTTTTTCAAATGCGTCGCCTGTTCGTTGCGGAAAATCTAAACGACTTGTTGGTCGTGATTATTAGTTAGGACCGGGGCAATCGCTCGAAGTTGAACGATTGTCCGGGTCCTGTTCCGTATCGGACGGGAACCGGAAAGGGGCTCCCGTTAAAAGCGGGGGCCCCTTTTTTAGATTAAAAAGTCTGTCGGGAGGCGCGGGGCTTGAAGCAAACCTGCTTGGGAATGCCGGGGCGGCTTCCGACGGATCAAAAACAGAAGGGATGAGGAACGATGAGAAGTGACGAAATCAAGAAAGGCCTGGATCGGGCACCGGCGCGCAGCCTGCTGCGGGCCACCGGCGTTGTCAGGAATGAGGAGGACATGCATAAACCGTTTATCGCGGTCTGTAATTCCTACGTCGACATTGTACCCGGCCATGTCCATTTACGCGAGTTGGCGGATGTGGCCAAACAGGCGATCCGCGAAGCGGGCGGCGTGCCATTTGAGTTCAATACAATTGCGGTCGACGACGGCATCGCTATGGGGCACATCGGCATGCGCTATTCACTGCCGAGCCGCGAGCTGATTGCCGATTCGGCGGAGACCATGATTAACGCCCACTGGTTTGACGGTGTATTTTATATGCCGAACTGCGACAAGATCACGCCGGGCATGCTGATGGCCGCCGTCCGCACCAATGTGCCGGCCATCTTCTGCTCCGGCGGCCCGATGAAAGCCGGGTTATCGGCGCAGGGCAAGGCGTTGACCCTCTCTTCCGTCTTTGAAGGTGTCGGCGCATTCAAAGAAGGCCGGATCAACAAACAACAGTTTCTTGACATCGAAGCCTCCGCTTGCCCGAGCTGCGGCTCATGCGCCGGCATGTTCACGGCCAATTCGATGAACAGCCTGATGGAAATCCTCGGTGTCGCCCTGCCCGGCAACGGCACAACGCTCGCTGTTTCCGCGGATCGCCGCAAGCTTGTCCGCGAAGCGGCTTTCCGGTTGATGGATCTGGTCAAGCAGAACGTCCGGCCGCGCGACCTGATTACTGCCGAAGCCATCGACGATGCCTTCGCGCTGGATATGGCAATGGGCGGATCAACAAACACGGTACTGCACATGTTAGCACTAGCCTCCGAAGCAGGCGTTGACTATGATCTGAACCGAATCAATCAAGTCGCCGAAAAGGTCCCCTACCTGGCCAAAATCGCGCCGAGCTCCGCCTTCTCGATGCAGGATGTCCACGAAGCCGGCGGCATCTCCGCAATCATCAAAACATTAATCGATATGGGCGACGTCGTTCATCCGGAGCGCCTTACCGTCACCGGGAAAACACTGCGTGAAAACGTCGCAGATGCCAAGATCAATAATCCGCAAGTTATCCATCCGCTTGAGAAAGCCTATAGCAAGACCGGCGGCCTGTCCGTCTTGTTCGGCAACATCGCTCCCAAAGGCGCCGTCATCAAAGTCGGCGGCGTCGATCCGTCAGTCAAAGTCTTCACCGGGAAAGCCATCTGTTTTAATTCGCACGATGAGGCAGTCGAAGCAATCGATAATCATACCGTGCAAAAAGGCCATGTCGTCATTGTTCGCTATGAAGGACCGAAAGGCGGGCCGGGCATGCCGGAAATGCTGGCGCCGACGTCGTCGATCGTCGGCCGCGGGCTCGGTAAAGATGTTGCCCTGATCACCGACGGTCGTTTCTCCGGTGCCTCACGCGGCATCTCCGTCGGCCATATTTCACCGGAAGCGGCGGCCGGCGGACCGATTGCGCTTGTCAAAGACGGCGATACGATCACGATCGATCTGCCGCACCGTTCAATTCACCTGGCCGTCTCCGAGACGGAACTAGCCGAGCGGCGCAAACATCTACAACCCTTCATGCCGAAAGTGAAAACCGGTTATCTGGCCCGTTACGCCGCTCTGGTCACCTCAGCCCATACCGGCGGCGTCATGCGCCTTCCCGACGCGTGGACACAAAACGAAGAGAAAAAAGAGACAACCGCGCACGCGGCGAAATAATCGATTATGGAAGCTCAGGCGGATCGAGTAGAAAGAGAACGATCCGCCGAAAACAGAAGGGATGAATATATGATGAAGTTCATCATTGCAGCAGGAAAATTTCTCGGCCGCTATTTCGCCTTATTCGTTTTGGCGGCTGCCGTAGTCAGTTACCTTCAGCCGCAACTGATTACCTGGGTGCTTCCGTTTGTCTCATATTTACTCGGTCTGGTCATGTTCGGTATGGGAATGACGTTGAAACGATCCGATTTCAGCGAAGTGTTCCAACGACCGAAAGACGTTCTCTTCGGCGTCTGCGCTCATTATCTGATCATGCCGCTCATCGCTTTTGCACTTTGCCTTGTGTTCCGCCTCCCCGGCCCCGTTGCCGTCGGTGTGATTCTTGTCGGCTGTTGTCCAAGCGGCACCTCATCGAACGTCATGTGTTATCTGGCCAAAGGCGACGTCGCGCTCGGCGTATCGATCGGTGCCGTTTCAACATTAATCGCACCGCTGATGTTGCCGCTGATCCTCTGGCTGCTGGCCGGACGCTGGGTCGTCATCCCAACGGCGTCTTTATTTCTAAATGTCGTTGAAATCGTCATCCTGCCGATCGTGCTCGGTGTCTTGGTCAATACCCTCTTCGGCAAACAGGTGCAGCAGGCAACCGAAGCGTTGCCGCTCGTATCCACCTTGGCGATTATTCTGATCGCCGGAGGCGTTGTAGCTGCCAACAGCGCTAAATTGTTTGCCCTCGGCACGTTGATTCTCATACCGGTCGTCATCCTGCATAATCTGCTCGGTTACGCACTCGGCTTCTTTTTCAGCCGGCTGCTTGGGATGAATCACCCGAAAAGCCGGGCCATCACGTTCGAGGTCGGCATGCAGAATTCCGCTCTCGGCGTCACACTGGCCATGAACTTTTTCTCGCCGATTGCCGCCGTGCCGGGTACGCTGTTCAGCGTCTGGCATAACATGTCCGGTTCCGCATTGGCGACGTTCTGGGCGGGCCAAACAAAAAAACGGGCGAGTCAATCACCCGCGAATGCCACCGCTTCCGTCCGACAAACAGAATAAACGAAACCGCTCCGTCTAAAAAAGGCGCACCGTTTTCTACCCGGTGCGCCTTTTTTTAGGCTATAAGAACGACCAAAAAATCTTCAGAATGCAGTATAAGGGCAACTAAGGCTCAGCCGGCGCCAGAGGCTTGGCTTCGCCAAGTTTTCTTTATCGGCAATTTTATCCGCCGTAATAAAATCCGGTCTCTTTCATAGTCAGCGGATCGCCGGCGCGATGGACACCGGCATTAATCACTTCGCCGACATAAAGATAATGATCGCCGCGCTCGATCTGATCAACAACCTTGCATTCAAAAAAGCTGAGTGCATCGTTAAAAATCGGACATCCGGTCTCCGCCCTGTCAAACGCGTGGCCGGCCAGTTTGCCGTCTTCTTCTTTCAGCGGACGGAAAAAATCCATGACTATCTTCTTCTGACCGGATTCCAGCACATTGACACTGAACACGCCGCTCGCGGCAATTTGTTGCTGCGAGCGCGTCCCAGCCTTTGCCGCCAACGCAACCAATGGCGGCTCGAACGAAGTCTGCGTTAAGAAATTGCCGGCAAACGCATTCACCCCGCTTTGATCCTTTGTCCCGATGAGATAAAGACCGTAAGTGATGCCGCGCAGTGCCGTCTTTCTTGCTTTTGGATCCATCGAAAATGCCTCTTTTCTTGGTTTGCCAGTTCACAAATTCTCCATATTTTTATTATAATTCGCGATCGAGGCAAATTTCCAGCGGCAAGTGTTCGCTCATTACGCTTATGCGTAAACGATTGACGGAATGTCGCGCAGATCATGAATCTCAACGGTCGGTTTGGCCGTCCCGGAATTTTTCAGACCGTGCGGGTTATACCAACAAGTGTCGATACCCGCCCGGTTACCGCCGCGGATGTCCGCGGATAGCGAGTCGCCGACCATCAGGACGCGCCGTTTATCCCGAATGCCAAGCTGGGAGAACACAGCATCGAAAAATTGAACCTGCGGCTTCTGAAAACCAATTTCACCGGAGATGAACAACGCGGAAAAATCGGCACGAATGGCCGATCGTTCAAACCGACGATGCTGCGTCTGCGCGATACCGTTGGTCACAATGGACAACCGGCAGTCGCGGCTGAGCAGCCGGCAAAGTTCATCTGCGCCATTAACCAGACGCGCACACTCGCTCAGCGCCCGCTTATACTGCTCATTGATTGCCGATGCGTCGGCCCTAGCTCCGATCTGCTCCAGCAGCTTTCGGAAACGCTCCGTTTGCAGCCGCTCGGCCGTCACTTCTTTTTTCTCCAGCCGTTTCCACAAATGCTGATTGATCCGGTGATAGCTGTCGCGAACAGCTTGGCCATGCGGCAATCCGAACGCGGCCAGCGCCCGCTCCAATGCCTCCGTTTCCGCACTATCAAAGTCAAATAGCGTGTTATCCGCGTCAAATAAAATATCGTCGTATTGCTGCATAAGCTTCAACTCCTTGGTGCAATAACGCGGTAAACGGGCCGTATTGATCTCTCGCCGCTTATGAAGCTTCTTATAAATAGGAAGCGCACCGATTGAATGCGCTTCATTCCAAACAATGACGGAGGACGGCTTGCCCTCGCCGATAGATAAGTCCCGACGGAAAACGGGAGACCGCCGAGGCCTTTGATGGGCGAAAAAACACCCGCCGCGCGCGGGCATCTTTCTGTTATTTTTTTAATTCCCAGTAGCAACGCTTCGGCGAAACAATTTTCGCTTCCTTTTTTAATTTTGCCATGACCTTGCCGACTTGTTTCTTATCTACGCCGGTCGCCTCCGCTACTTTCCCCGCATTGGCCGGCTCGCTGGCCGATTCAAAAAATTGCAACACCGCGTCGTAGCCTTCCATGCTAATCACTTCCTGCCCGTCGGATTTAATTTTATTATAGTCATCTCTGCGCCGCGATCAAGCGAGGCTGTCACAATTAAAAATTTTCTTTCCGCCGTTTTTTAGTGTAGGCTTATAGTATAAATGGCGACGGGAAGGACGATTGAAGACTCGTGAAACAGACAGCCGAACGGACGCTTGCCCTAATCGGCAACATTCTCGCAACCGTTGAATGGTTCATCCTTTTTTTACTCGCCGGTTTGCTGCTCATCGAAGCCGGTGCTCAGCCGGGCAAAAACGGGCTAATCATCGCCGGCGGATTGCTCATTGCCGGTAATCTCGCTGTCGTCCCGGTGCTCGTTTTCGGCTGGGTTGCCGGTTTCATGATCCGTCCCGGCGGAAAAGGATGGCCGATTTGTTTGATCGTCGCCGGTGCATTGTTAATTCTCTCCCCGTTTATCGTCTCCGGCCTCTTGCTTGCGGCGGCAGGCCTACTCGCCGTGCTGCGACCCCCATTTAACGAATTATAGAAATATCTTCGATCCAACCGGGAAGACACCCTCCATGATCCGTCTGATGTGCTCAGCTTCCGGCCGGGAATTTTAGCGATCCCGGCCCATATCAGGGCCCCTTCTGGTCGGGCCATTATCGGGATTCACCAGAAACCAACGATTCGCTTTGCTTCGAACTCCCCCTCGTATAATAAGTTTTGAACTTAATAGTCACTCCCTGTTCAACTCGGGTACTGCGTGATATCCAGCGGCGCGCCAAGATTGTGCGTGACGATGCCTTTCACTTTCGAGTTAACCAAATAATTTTCCGATCCCTGATCAAGCGGAACAACCACCTGTTTGTCCAAGAGATAGCGCTGCGCCTGCTGCAGATCCCGCCATCTTTGCTTAAAGTCAGTCAGGTCTTTCTGCTTGATCTTATTGATTAACCGATCATACTTCGGATCGTTGAATTTCGCATGGTTATGTTCAAAGGTCGAATAGAATTGCTCCAGAAAGCTGACCGGATCAAAGTTTCCGGTCCAGCCGCCGAGTGCCAAATCGAACTTATAGGACATCATTTTCTGGAAACGCACCTTCGCCGGAATATTGCTCAGATTGATCGTGACCCCGGGCAGGTTTTTCTCAATCTGATTCTGCAGATACTCGCCGACATTTTTCGATGGGGCATCATCACTGGTCAGCAACGTAAAGGCCACTTTGTTCTTGCCGAGTTCCTGTTTTGCTTTATTCCATAACTTTTTCGCCTCAGCCGGATCATGTTTGACAAGATTGCCGGCATCGTCGGCAAAGTCTTTGCTGTCAATCGGGCTCTTGGCCAGTCCCTTGGGAACGACGCCGGTCGCCGCACGCGAACCGTCGGCCAGCACGTTCTTGACGAGCTGATTGCGGTCAATCGACAGGCTGATCGCTTTTCTCAGATTCTCATTTTGCAGATCTTTATTGGAACTGGTGCCGAATTCAAGATTGGTTGATCGCAGCGCCAGCACCGTTTTATAGCGGGGATCTTTCTGAAATTGTTTGACAAAGTCGCCGGAGAGCGGTGCCGCATCCACCTTATTCGCCTGGAATAGATTAATCCCCGTCGATGTTTCCTTTACGACACGGACATTGATTTGCTTCAGAGGAATGTTCTTTTTATCCCGGTAGTATTTGTTCTTTTTATATTTCCAGGACAAGCCTGTTCCATCCCAGTCGGTCAATACAAATGGACCGTTACTCAGCGTCGTAGCGCTGCTTGAGCCGTATTTGCTTCCTTTCGCTTCGACAAACTTTTCATTTTGCGGGAAAAGGTTCTCCGAAGACAGAGTTTCTTCAAAATAGGGGTCCGGGCGCTCCAGCTCGACCTGGAGTTTCGTATCGGACAGCGCCTTGACGCCCAGCTCCTTGGTGCTTTTCTTACCTTCGTTGATCGGTTGCGCGTTTTTAATATTGAAATACACGCTGGCGTTTTGGGCCGCCGTCTTCGGATTAAGTAGTCGCTGCCAGGCAAAGACGAAATCATTGGCCGTCAGCGGATCGCCGTTCGACCATTTCAATCCTTTTTTCAGGTTGATCACATATTTGGTCTTCTGACTGTTTTGAGCGATCGGCCGGCCGTCAGCAATCGCCGGCACCGGCTCATTTTTGCCGTTGATTTTATACAGGCCTTCCGCGAATATATCGATTTGTTCGGAACTGGCCGTATCATATTCTTTGACCGAATCGGCCGTCGGCAGCTCGGCCAGCGCCACCCAGTTCAGTACCTGCTTGTCGGCCAAGTGACTTGAGCCGCCCGCAGACGACGAAGTCCCGCTCGAGCTGCCGGAACCGCAGCCGGCCAGCGACGTCGCCAGCAACAAACTGCCGGCCAATGCGCCAAATCGTTTCCAATGTTTACCCATTTCGACTTCCCCCGTTTTTTCAGTATTTTTTATCTGTTTGTGATGAAATAAATATTTGCCGATAAAAATAGTAGGTTTTGCATACGACCAAACCCTCACCTGTTCTTTTATCCGGCGTATTTAGCGCTGACGGACAGCCGTATCGGCCAGGTCCGCGAAAATCGCTTCCACAAAATCAATGCCCTGGAGATAATTATCAAGCCGAATAGCTTCATTCGGCGAATGCGCGCCGGATTCCGGATCCGAGATGCCGAACGACATCAGCGGCGTATGCAGATAATGATTGAATAAATACATCGGGCCCGTCCCCGAACTGGTCGGCACGAGCTGCAGCCGGTCCTTCCCGCCATATATCCGGGCAGCAACATCCAGCACCTTCCGAACGATCGGTGCGTCCAGATCGGAACGATAACTTTTTTCGCCCATCAAATAGTCAACCTTAATGTCGGGAAATCCCTGTTTAACGACTGTCTCTTATACACATCTCCGAGCCC
>UQRJ01000023.1 GCA_900543345.1 uncultured Sporolactobacillus sp.
AGATGTCTTAGGGTCTCGTGGGCTCGGAGATGTGTATAAGAGACAGGCAATACGCAGCGGGCATCGACGGACACGGCTATCATAAATCATTAAATTTAAGGGAGAGATCTGTTCATGACAACATGGAACATTGATTCAGCACACACAGAAACGGCTTTTTCAGTTAAACACATGGGACTGTCGAATGTCAGAGGAAATTTTGAAACGACCTCGGGCACAGTGACGACCGACGACGAAGGCAATATTACCGCCGTCGATGCAACAATCGACGTGAGCAGCATCGAAACACGCAATGACGACCGTGATAACCATCTGAAGAGTGGGGACTTTTTCGACGCGGAAAACTACCCGAACATTCACTTTGTCTCCACCGCCGTCAGCAAAAAGAACGACGGCGAGTATACGCTCAGCGGTAACCTGACGATTAAAGAGACAACTAAACCGGTCAGCTTCAACGCTGAAGTCAGTGAAGCAATCGACGACCCATACGGTCTCAAGCGCCGCGCGGCCAGTTTATCTTTCGCGATTAACCGCCGCGACTATGGATTGAACTGGAGCCAGTCGATCGCCAATGGCAGTCTCGTCGTCGGAAACACCGTTAAAATAAACATCGATGCCGAGTTTACTTATCAACCGTCCAAATAATTGATTGCCATTCATACGTAATAAAAGGGATTGTCGCCCAGTATGGCGCGACAATCCCTTTTATCGTTTATTCGCTGCCGATCGGGTCGCGGTGAGCTTCCGACTCTTGCTTACATGCCGACGCCTAATGGAAACATAAAAAAACCGCTGATAAACCCGCCCGCCGGCTTCGATAACATCGTCAAACCGTTATTCTTCGTTTTTCAAACGTGCCGATTCCGCTTCGCAGCGGCGGATCCAGCGGCGCACATACTGATCGTGCGGAAGAATCCGCTCCGTCAGATCGCCGATAAAGACAACTTTTTCCTTACGGCACCACTGCAAGCGACTTACATATAGGCCATCATTTGAATCCTCTTCATCCCAGTAAACGGGAATCAATGAGATTCCGCTGCGATCATACAAAAAAGCACGTGCGTGTCCGTCGGTTAAACATACTTCACCGCCGATTTTTCTCACCGGCAGCGGTGCATTATTACGAATGTTTACCGGATCGAACCCTTCTTTCAGGCGATCGATTTTCAAGCGGTCGAGATAAAGCTGACTCGGGCGAATCTGATACAAATCAAGAAAAAATTTCCGCATGCCTCTATAAAGCCTCTTTTTTTCAAGGTTTGCCGCCGCAAACGGGCAACGGGAAACAGTTCCAGACTAGGGTCGTAAAAATATGTCGGCCGCAATGACCTGCATTCTTTTCAGCTTACCTGTCATCGTCTATTGCTATCATAGCAGAAAAATACCGAATCATCCGATCGGATATTCGGTAACTTTTATAAATAAACTATATAAAAATATAGGGGGGCCCAAATTCAGCGAAGCTTTTCTTTCGCCAGTTTCAACTGCCGGTGAATCTGATGCGGTGCTGTGCCGCCTTCGCTCTCGCGTGCGCGCATCACCTGCTCCGGCTGCAGTTTGTCGAAAATATCCGCTGCGAATAGCGGACTGAACCGCTTGTACTCTTCCAACGTCAGATCAAGCAGATACTTTTTACGTTCAATTGCATAAAGGACCATTTTGCCGGTGATTTCATGCGCCTCACGGAACGGCAGGCCTTTTTTGGCTAAATAATCGGCAATATCCGTCGCGTTCGAGTAGTCATTTTCCACGGCACGGCGCATGCGCCCTTTATTGACGGTCATCGTCTCCAGAATCGGCGTCAGAAGCCGCAAGGCACCGGTAATGGTCTTTACCGTATCGAAAATGCCCTCCTTGTCTTCCTGCAAATCCTTGTTGTAAGCCAGAGGCAGACCCTTCAGAACCGTCATGAGGCCGATCAGGTGGCCGAATACGCGACCGGTCTTCCCACGCAACAGTTCAGGAACATCGGGATTCTTTTTCTGCGGCATGATGCTTGAGCCGGTACAGAACGCATCGTCCAGCTCAATGAAACCGAACTCGCGACTGCTCCACAGCACCAGCTCTTCGGAAAGCCGCGACAGATGGACCATAATCAACGAGCAATCGGCAAGTGCCTCGACCACAAAATCCCGGTCACTAACCGCATCCATGCTATTCGGATAGACCTCGTCGAAGCCAAGCAGTTCGGCGACGCGCCGACGATTGATGGGAAAGGTCGTACCGGCTAAAGCACCGGCACCCAGAGGCAGCACATTGATGCGTTTCATACTATCTCTGAGCCGATTCTTGTCGCGTTCGAGCATCCAGAAATAGGCCAGCAGATGGTGGGCAAGCGACACCGGCTGCGCCCGCTGCAAGTGAGTATAACCGGGAAAAATCGTATCGACATTCGCTTCCGCCTGAGAGAGCAGGGCTTTCTGCGCTGCTACCAGCAAACCAATCAAATTTTTTGTCTGCCGGCGCAAGTACAAATGCATGTCGGTCGCAACCTGGTCGTTGCGGCTGCGGCCGGTATGCAGTTTACCGCCGACCGGGCCAATTTCGTCGATCAGCATTCGCTCGATATTCATGTGAATGTCTTCCTGATCGACAGAAAAAACGGCTTCGCCTTTCTTGACTTGCGCCATGATATGTTCAAGCCCCTGGCGGATCGTATCCGCCTCTTCGGAGGAGATGATGCCGCATTCGCCCAGCATCGTCACATGAGCGATACTTCCTTCGATGTCTTCTCGGGCTAATTCTTTATCAAAAGAGATCGATGAGGTGTACTCATCGACCAGCTTATTGGTTGACTTCGTAAACCGGCCGCCCCACAATTTCGCCATGATCTGCTTTCGCTTCTCCCTTCTTGTGGACCTGAGCATTAACTTTCGTCGGCAGTCCCCACAGTTTAATGAAACCTTCCGCCGCCGCATGGTCGAACGTGTCGGCTTTCGTGTAGGTCGCCAGTTTTTCATTGTACAGACTCTCATCCGAGGTACGTCCGACGACGAAATCGGTGCCCTTAAACAACTTAATACGGATCTTACCGCTGACGACCGCCTGCGATTGATCGACGAAGGCCGACAGCGCGTTGCGCAACGGCGAATACCACAGACCGTCGTAAACCAGTTGCGACATTTCTTTATCGATCAGCGGTTTGAATTTCGAAACTTCCTTGGTCAGCGTGATGGTCTCCAGTGCCTGATGGGCATGAATCAGAATCAGCGCAGCCGGATTTTCATACACTTCGCGCGATTTAATGCCGACCAGCCGGTTCTCGACATGATCGATCCGGCCGATGCCGTGCTTACCGCCGAGAAGATTCAACTTTTTGATAATCTCGACGAATGGCTGCTGCTCATCATTCAGCGATACCGGCACGCCGTTTTCAAAACCGATTTCGATGTATTCCGGTTCATCCGGTGTTTTTTCAATCGGAGCCGTCCAGTCAAACGCTGCTTCCGGAGCCTCGTTCCATGGATTTTCCAACACGCCCGCTTCGCAAGCACGGCCCCATATATTGGCATCGATCGAGAACGGATTATCCAGATCAACCGGCACCGGAATGCCGTTCTTCTCCGCGTATTTAATTTCTTCGTCACGCGTCATGCTCCATTCGCGGACCGGAACAATGACTTTCAGCGACGGATCGAGCGCCTGAATCGACACATCGAACCGGACCTGATCGTTCCCTTTGCCGGTGCAGCCGTGAGCAACGGCCGTCGCGCCTTCCTTATGAGCGACATCGACCAGCAGTTTGGCGATCAGCGGCCGGGACAGTGCGGAGGATAGCGGATAAACGCCTTCATACAGAGTATTGGCCTTTAATGCCGGTGCCAGATACCCTTCGGCAAGCAAGTCTTCCGCTTCAATAACGTACGATTTGATCGCGCCGACCTTCAGTGCCTTCTGCTTGATCATCGTCAGATCTTTACCTTCGCCGACATTGATGCTCAGAGCAATTACATCGTAATTGTATTTGTCCTGCAACCACTTGATGCAAACCGACGTATCCAGACCGCCTGAGTAAGCGAGTACGACTTTTTCTTTTGCCATGAGAAAAAACCTCCTTATTATTTTGCCTTAACGGCCTTCCATCAGACATTTAAGAATCGCTTTATGCGCGTGCAAACGATTTTCCGCCTCATCAAACACAATTGAGTGGCTGCCGTCGATCACACTCGGGGTTACTTCCTCTCCCCGGTGAGCCGGCAGACAGTGCATGAACAGATAATCCGGTTTAGCCAGGGAAACCAGGGCATCATCGACTTGAAAGCCTCGGAAATCGTGCAAACGTTTTTCTTTTTCATTTTCGTCGCCCATGCTCAGCCATGTATCGGTAATGACGATGTCGCTGCCGGCCGCAGCATCCTGAGGCGAATGCGTAAAAGCAATATGGCAACCGTTCGCCTTGCCGCGGGCCACCGCCGCTTGAAAAATAGCTTCGTCCGGCTCATAGCCGGGCGGACTGGCAACTGTCATGTTCATTCCGAACGCTGCGGCCCCTTCAAGCAACGAATGGGCCATGTTGTTCAGTCCGTCACCGATAAAGCAGGCGCTTAATCCTTTCAGTCGCCCTTTATGCTCGTAGATCGTCAACAGATCGGCAATCACTTGTGTCGGATGATGCGTATCGGTCAAACCGTTGATCACCGGCACATCGGCATATTCGGCCAGTTCCTCCACCCTTTCATGCTCGAACGTGCGAATCAGAATACCGTCGACAAATCGTGACAGAACATGAGCCGTATCGGCAACCGTTTCACCACGGCCGAGCTGCATATCGCGGCTGCTAAGGAAAAGCGCATGTCCGCCGAGCTGATACATGCCGACTTCGAATGCTACGCGTGTCCGCGTCGACGATTTCTCAAAAATCATTGCCAGCGTCTTGCCGCGCAGATAAGGATGCGAAATGTTTTTCTTCATTAATTGTTTCATATCGTATGCCTGCTTCAGGAACAGCTGAAGTTCCCCCGTCGAAAATTCGGCGATTGTTAGAAAATCCCTGCCGTAAAGCGCGGAGGCCGGCAACAGCTCAGTTATCAAGTCGGTCACTTCCCCTGTTTGTTGTTTGTCATATAGTTCAGATCATGATAGTCGTCCAGTGTACGTACTTGCCATTCCGGTGCGGCACTTGCAGCAGCAACGGCCGCCGCCAGCGTATCGGCACACGTGTAGACGGGTACCTGATAGCGCAAGGCCAGTGCTCGGAGCGTAAAACCGAACGAGCGGCGATTTCTTCCCTGTGTCGGTATGTCGAGCAGCGCGATAACGTTGCCCGACGCCAAACAGCGTTTCACGCTATCGGCGTTTTCCTCCAGATCGTCGGTTTCGATCCCCGCCTGCCGCAGGAAGGCCGCCGTTCCTTCCGTGGCCGCAATAGCGAAGCCTTTCGCCTTTAGTCGTGTCACGAGCCCGAGGGACTCACTCCGCGCACGTTCGGCAATCGAGCAGAGAATCATATGATGCGTATCGGGCTTGGCAAACGGATTTTTCCTGCCGAGAAACCATGCTTTTTCAAAGGCTTCCGCAACGCTGCGTCCCAAGCCAAGCTGCTCACCGGTGGATTTCATTTCCGGACCGAGCACCGGATCGACACCCGGCAGTTTACTGAATGAGAATACCGGAGCCTTGACCGCGAAAAATTGCGGGGGCTGACCGAAACCGTCCGGCAGGTCAAGCGGTCCGCCGAGCTGGACGGTCACCGCCTTTTCCACCATTGGAACACCGGTGACCTTGCTGACGATCGGTACCGTCCGCGACGCCCGCGGATTGACTTCCAGCACATAGACCGCTTGGTCTTTGACAACAAACTGAATGTTGATCAAACCACGAACATTCAACCGCCGGCAAATCTTGCTCGTATCGGCGGCGATTTCCGCTCTCACCGCCTCGGAAAGCGCGTGTGCCGGAAAAACGGCGATGCTATCGCCCGAGTGGACGCCCGCCCGTTCAATATGTTGAAAAATACCCGGAATTGCCGCCCGGTGGCCGTCGCTGACCGCGTCGACCTCACATTCCGTTCCTGGCACGTAGCGATCGACCAGCAGCGGAAAGGCATGCGGTCCAAGCGTGTGCTCCCCGTGAACGTAAGCCTGCACCTCTTCCGGTCTATGGAAAAGGAACATCGACTGGCCGCCGATGACGAACGATGGGCGGACGAGAATCGGATAGCCGAGCGAACGGCCGGCTTCGGGCAGGTCCTCCAGGCGCTCGACGCTGAGGCCGCGAATATGCGGGATGCCCAGCTTGGCCAGCAATTCGTAAAACTGCTCACGATCCTCAACGCAATCGATGCCCGACGTCGACGTTCCAAGCACCGGGATACCCGCCCGTTCAAGTGCTTTGGCAACATTAACCGCAGTCTGGCCGCCGAACTGGACGAGTGCCCCGGCAACCTGCTCTTTCTCGGCCACATTGAGAATATCCTCGACGGCAAGCGGTTCGAAATACAGTCGATCGGCTACCGAATAGTCCGTGCTGACGGTCTCGGGATTATTATTGACCACGATCGCCCGATAACCTTTTTTCTTCACGGCAAGAGTGGCCTGAACGCAGCAATAGTCAAATTCAATGCCTTGCCCGATGCGGATCGGTCCGGAGCCGACGATTAGGATCTTCGGGCAATTGCTGGTTTCGGCTTCGTCCGCGCCCTGCCAGGTTGAATAATAGTACGGCGTCTGCGCTGCAAATTCACCGGCGCACGTGTCGACGAGATGATAGGAAGGCCGCAGACCGATTGCCAGCCGGTGTCGGCGGATCGCCGCCTCATCGGTTCCAAGCAGTTCGGCCAGTCGGCGGTCGCCGATGTTTAGTTGCTTGGCCCGGGTGAACAGGTCGTCCGTCACGTTCGCCCATGACGTCCGTGCCAGTTCCGCCTCACAATCAATCAATGATTTGATTCCGTCGAGAAACCATGGGTCAATCGCCGTCAGCCGGTAAATATCCGCAACCGATGTGCCGCGGCGCATCAATTCGGCAACGGCAAACAACCGCAGATCCGTCGCATTTTTCAACTGTTTTTCCAGATCGTTGTCGGGACGCGCATGATCCGCCGTGCGGTCCAGTCCGGAAAATCCCATCTCCAGCGAACGAATACCCTTATTCAGCGCCCCTTCGAACGTCCGGTCGATCGCCATCACTTCGCCGGTCGCTTTCATCTGCGTACCGAGTCGCCGATCGGCCTCGGTGAACTTGTCGAACGGAAAACGCGGTATTTTTACAACAATATAATCGATAGCCGGCTCAAACGAAGCATATGTCGTTCCGGTGATCGGATTCAGAATCTCATCTAAACGGAAGCCGACCGCCAGTTTCGCGGCAACCCGGGCAATCGGATAACCCGTTGCTTTCGAAGCCAGCGCCGAAGAACGGCTGACGCGCGGATTCACTTCGATGATCGCATATTCGTCGGATGCCGGATTCAGCGCGAATTGGATATTACAGCCGCCGACAATCTTGAGTGCGCGGATGATCTTCAACGACGCATTGCGCAGCATCTGATATTGTGTATCGGAGAGCGTCTGCGACGGGGCGACCACGATACTGTCGCCGGTATGCACGCCGACCGGATCGACGTTTTCCATATTGCAGACGATGATGCAGGTATCGTCTGCGTCGCGCATGACTTCGTATTCAATTTCTTTCCAACCCTTGATACTTTTTTCAATCAACACTTCGTGAATCGGGCTCATATTCAAACCGCGGTGCAATGCCAAATCAAGGTCATGCTCGTTATAGGCAAAACCGCCGCCCGTTCCGCCTAACGTATAGGCCGGACGGATAATTACCGGATAGCCGATGGCTTCGACAAACGCCAGCCCATCTTCATACGAACGAATAATTTTCGACTCGGGAATCGGTTCGCGACAGGCGATCATCAATTTTTTAAACAGCTCACGGTCCTCGCCATGCCGGATCGAATCGACGGAGGTCCCGAGCAGTCGAACGCCGTATTTGCCGAGAATGCCCTTTTCCTGCAGCTCGACCGCCAAATTCAGCCCCGTCTGGCCGCCCAGTGTCCCGATCAATCCGTCAGGACGTTCGCGGGCAATGATCTTTTCCAGAGACTGGACGGTCAGTGGCTCGATATACGTCCGATCGGCGATCCGGTCATCGGTCATGATTGTTGCCGGATTGTTATTGACGAGCACAACTTCAATATGTTCTTCTTTAAGCGCCAGGCAGGCCTGCGTACCCGCGTAGTCGAACTCAGCAGCCTGACCAATGACGATCGGCCCAGATCCGATAACCAGCACCTTTTTAATCTCAGTACGTAACGGCATGAGTCGGCTCACCCTTGCTTTGCTTGATTTTCTCGATAAAACGATCAAAAATTGCGGCCGTATCCTGAGGCCCCGGGTGGGCTTCCGGATGAAACTGAACCGTTTCGATCGGCAATGACCGGTGACGCAATCCTTCGATCGAGCCGTCATTGACATTCAGATAGGTCACCGCAAAAATACCCGGATCGATACTGCCCTTTTTGACAACATAACTGTGATTTTGCGAAGTGATCCGCACCTTTCCAGTTGCCAGTTCTTTCACCGGGTGATTAGCGCCGCGGTGGCCGAACAGCAGCTTGCCGGTTTTGGCCCCGTAAGCCAGCGCAATCAGTTGATGCCCCAGGCAGATACCCAGCGTCGGATAGGCCGAAGTAATCTGTTTCAGCGTCGCAAAGTGTCCGGCGAGCTGCTCGGGATCACCCGGGCCGTTGCTCAGCATGACGCCGTCCGGGCGCAAAGCCCGCAGTGCCGCAACCGATATGTCAAACGGGACCACCGTCACTTTGCAGCCGCGCTCCAGCAAAGCTTTCAGCATCGACTTTTTATAGCCGAAATCGATCAGTGCAACGTGCGGTCCCTGTCCCCCGTAGACAACTGGTTTTTTGACCGATACACGGGCAACGGCATCGGTCATCAGCGGACGATGCCAATCAATCTGCGAAAAATCGGCCGAATGGCTGATCGCTGCTTTCATTGTTCCGCTCTTGCGGACGATTCTCACTACCGAACGTGTATCAACCTCCGTCAGGCCGGGAACACCGGCTTCCCGGAGCCAGTCGTCGACCGTTTCCATCGAACGGAAATGGCTCGGCCGGCTGCACAGGTGACCGAACACCGCACCCTGCATATGGATTCGGCTTTTCTCACTGTCCGTCCGATTGATTCCGTAATTGCCGATCGACGGGTAGCAGAAAGTCATAATCTGTCCGGTATAGGACGGATCGGTCATGATCTCCTGATAACCGGTCATACTCGTATTGAACACAATTTCACCGAAAACCGGCTTGTGCTTGCCGACATACACGCCGGAAAAACGGTCGCCGGACTCCAGTAACAGATAACCCTTCTCCATTTCCAGCGCCTCCCTTATTAGTGACTGCTCAGGACCTCATCTAAAGCGGCAATAAAACGATCGATTTGCTCGCTTGTCACAATCAGCGGCGGGAGAATCCTTAAGACAAATTTTCCTGCGGTGAGAAGCAACACATGGTGCTTCGTCCTTAGCTCATTCACGGCATCCAGCGCAGGAAAAGCCGTCTCCACACCGATCATCAGCCCTTTTCCGCGGACTTCTTTGATCAGGCCGGGATAACTCGCCTGCAAGGCCCGGAGTTTTTTCATCAGATAAGCGGCAACGCTGCGGCAATGATCGATAATGTGGTTTTTTGCAAAGACATCGAGCGTCGCCAGACCGGCCGTCATAGCAAACGGATTGCCGCCGAATGTCGATCCATGCGAACCCGCCGTCATCAGCATCGACACTTTTTTCTTCGCCATGAATGCTCCGATCGGGATCCCCGAACCCAGCGCTTTGGCCATGGTGACGATATCGGGTTCAATGCCGTATTGTTCGTAGGCAAAAAAACTGCCCGTTCGGCCGATGCCGGTCTGTACCTCATCGACAATCAGCAGAATATCTTTAACCCTGCACACCTCGGCCAGTTTCGTAACCCATTGCGGGTCGGCCGGAATCACACCGCCTTCCCCCTGAACCATTTCCATCATCACGGCAATGCAATCGTCATCTTTGCGGAGTGTATCAATGGCTTCTTCACTGTTATAAGGGAGATATTTAAAACCGGGAACGAGCGGCCCGAACCCTTCTTGAAGTTGGGTCTGCGCTGTTGCCGTCAGTGTGGCAATCGTCCGGCCGTGGAAAGAATGCGTAAAAGTGACGATCTGTCCGCTTGGTCGATGCTGCACCCGATGCGCATAGAGGCGAGCCAATTTGACGGCCCCTTCATTGGCCTCGGCACCGCTGTTGCAAAAGAACACTTGATCGCAGCACGTCGCGTCCGTCAGCCGCTTAGCCAGCGCCTCCTGCGGTGCGATATGGAATAAGTTGGAACAATGCCAAAGTGTAGCCAACTGCTTTTGCAGCACTTCTTTAACCTGATCCGGGACATGTCCGAGAGCACACACAGCGATGCCGGCTGTAAAATCAAGATACTTTATTCCCTGGTCATCCCACAGATAGCATCCTTTTCCTCTGACGACAGTCATCGGAAATCGGCCGTACGCCTGCATGACCGGCGACAAGTTGTCTGCTGATTCAACATGAAGCACGAAGAATCTCCTCCTCAAGAACAATTTTTGTACCGACGCGGGCCCCTCTGCTATAATCAACCAGGCATTCCGGACACAAACCGTCAACGATAACAGCCTCGGCGACATGGTGCTTCAAGCCATCGACCGCTGCCATGACCTTCGGGATCATGCCGCCGGCGATTTTTTTCTGCCGGATGAGCTCGGCAATCTGCCGGTCGGTGATTTGCTCCAAGCACTTCATTCGTCCGCTCTGTTCAACGAGAACGCCCGGCACGTCGCCGATAAAACATAAGCAACCGTTCAGCGCCGAAGCGACGGCCGAAGCCGCTTGATCCGCGTTGACATTTAGATGCTGTCCGTCCTCGTCGGCGCAAACCGGCGAAACCACCGGAACAAATCCATGATCGCAGAGATCAATTAATAGGTCGGGGTTGGCCGCCCGGATATCGCCGACCAGTCCTAGCTCACCCTGTGCCGCAACTTGTGCCGTCAACAGTCGGCCGTCTACGCCGCTTACGCCGGCGGCCTTGACACCGGCCGCATAAAGACGATCGACCAGCTGTTTATTGATTCGCCCGCTGAGCACCATCTCCGCGATTTCCAGTACCGGTTTTGTCGTCACACGCCGGCCGTCGTGAAACGATGTCGGGATCGCCAACCTTTTCAGCATCTTCGAAATTGCCGGACCGCCACCATGGACGATGATCGGCGCCCATCGGCCGGCGGATTGAATCAAGTGAATGCTTTGATAAAATGCCGGTGTCAATCGATCGAGGATACTGCCGCCGCATTTAATGATCAGGTATTGTTTCATCTCGCCCTCCTGCTTTCTCTCTTGCATGTCTATCTCTATCTGCAAACCTGCCGCTAACCGATTTATGATCGGTAAGACGCATTTATTTTGACATAATTGTATGTGAGGTCGCAGCCCCAGGCGACCGCTTCGCCATGACCTTCGCCCAGATTCACCTGGATAACAATGGTTTTCCCATCGAGATAGGCCTTCGCTTTTTTTTCATCAAAGGCAACGGGGACGCCGTTTTGAAAAAGTAGACTATCGCCCACTCTCAGCGTTACTCGATTCGGGTCGAACACTTCGCCGCTGTAGCCTATTGCGCAGATCATCCGGCCCCAGTTTACATCGCTGCCGAATACGGCTGTCTTCACCAGATTAGATCCAACGATCGATTTACTAATCGCTTCGGCGGCAGCATCGTCGCTCGCACCGGCAACGTGTACTTCGATCAGTTTGGTCGCGCCTTCGCCGTCACCGGCAATCGATTTGGCCAAGCCTCGACAGACTTTTTCCAAACCGGCCAGAAAAGCCGGCCAATCCGGATGGCGCACGTTCAACGGCCGATTGCCCGCCGCACCGTTGGCCAGTAGCAGCACCATGTCGTTGGTACTCGTATCGCCGTCGACGGTAATCCGATTAAACGTCCGATCGGTTACTTGTTTCAAAGCCAAGTGCAGATCGGCCGGTTCAACAGCCGCGTCCGTCGTCACAAAAGCCAGCATCGTCGCCATGTTTGGTTTAATCATCCCCGACCCCTTGCAAGCGCCGCCGATCGTCACTTGTTTGCCGTCTACCGTCAACCGGACCGCCAGATGTTTCGGATGCGTGTCGGTCGTCAAAATCGCCTGCTCGAACGGAGCATCGGCATCGCCGAGAACGATCGCCCCGATGCCTTTTTTCATTTTCTCCATTGGCAGTTGCAAGCCGATCACGCCGGTCGAAGCCACACCGACCAGATGCCGGGCAAGGCCGAAATGATCGGCGACCCATTCGCGGATCGTTAAAGCATTTTCCAGGCCTTTTTTACCGGTACACGAATTGGCGCTGACCGTATTGACAAGAACCGCCTGAAGCCGGTGCGCTTCTGCCAGGCTTGCCTGCGTTATCTTCAGTGGCGCGGCTTGAAAAACATTCGTCGTATAGACGCCGGCCGCCGTCGCCGGCTGCTTCGAGTAAATCCAGCCCAGATCCGGTTTGCTTTTTCTTAATCCGATGTTGCGGCCGCCGGTCACAAACCCCTTCGGCGACCCAACACTGCCTTCTTTTATGTCGACGATGTGCACTTGCCGCTTAATCGTATGTTCCACTGCTTCCTCTTCCCCTCACGGATAGACTGGAGCAAGCCGAAGCCCGGCTTCCTCATCCCAGCCTTTGATGATATTCAGATTTTGCACCGCTTGACCCGCCGCTCCCTTGACAAGATTATCAATGACGGAAACGATCGTCAGCCTTCGCGTCCGGCCATCGACATTTAAACCGATGTCGCAATAATTGGATCCGGCGACTTCTTTCGTTGCCGGATACGTGCCGAGCGGACGGATCCGGACAAACGGCGACTTTTTATAATAATGTTGGTAAAGTTCAAGAAATTCTTTCGTTGAATAACCTTTTACCAATTCCGCGTAGATCGTGCACATTAGACCGCGCGTCATCGGAATTAAGTGAGTCGTGAACGTAACCGGATAGCGGCTGCCGCCGATCGCCGCAATGCCCTGCTCGATTTCCGGTGTATGCTGATGAACGCCGACCTTATAAGCCTTCACGCTTTCGTTCACTTCGCTGTACAGATTACCGGTCGCGGCTTTCCGCCCGGATCCGGAGACGCCCGACTTACCGTCGATCACAATCGACGCCGGATTGATTGCCCCGTCTTTCAGTGCCGGAGCCAGACCGAGCAATGTTGCCGTTGGGTAACAGCCCGGATTAGCAATGAATACGGCCCCGGCGATCTGCCTTCGATTCACCTCGGCGAGTCCATAGACTGCTTGATTGAGCAGATCGGCATCGGCCGGTGGCTTTCTATACCACACTGCGTAATCTTCTGGCGTCTTCAGTCGAAAATCACCGGAAAGATCAATACAGATCAGACCGCGCTGCAAACATTCTGGCAACAAAGCCTTGCTGACGCCGGTAGGGGTGGCAAAAAAAACGGCATCGCTTTGTTCGGCAATCCGATCGGCATCGAAGGATTCGACTGGCAGATCGAGCCGCCCGTTTAAATGAGGAGCAACCGTTTCGATAGCCATCCCTGCCGCCTGATGAGCGATTAGCATCGCGATGTCGACAGAAGGATGATTTAAAAGCAGACGAATCAGTTCCAATCCGCCGTATCCATTTGCTCCGACAATACTCACTTTCACTTGAAAAGCCTCCATCTTCACGTTAAAACTCATCGATCGTTACGCTGATTTTTGCGGATAATTAAAAACGCCCGCCTCTTTTATTCATAAAAGAGACGAGCGTTGATCACATAAGCCCGCGGTACCACTCTGATTATTCCCGTTTATCGGGAATCAGCTTAAATTTCTGTAACGGGAATACCCGAACGGCCCTACTGCTAAATTCAGGTCGTCACCTCAAAAGTGCGTTTCACCTCGACATCCGTACCGGCTTCCACCTGTCCCGGCTCGCTATTCGCATTCGTCGCGGCTACTCTCTTTCTCATCGGTTTTTTCTACTTAATTCATAAACATTTCAACTTGTGACTTTTATTATACAGGTAACGATCGGGAAGTCAACCCTTTTAACTAATTATTTTAAATGATTTAAACCTTACATCGCAATGGAAAAAACTCGCTTCCGGCAATGACGATTATGCTATAATTAATAAGATTATTTGACCGTTATGTCTTTAAATTACTTTCAAGGCTGGTGAACCTGCTTGTTCCTTATTATCGCCTCATTAATCATGGGTGCTATCGAAGGCCTGACCGAATTCGCACCCGTCTCTTCCACCGGACATCTGATTCTGACGGCAAGTTTGCTGCATTTATCCGGTAATGGCATTAAGACATTCGAAGTGATTATTCAACTCGGATCGATCATGGCCGTTGTCGTTCTCTACTGGAAACGCCTATGGAGTCTGTTCGGCCTTTACCGAAATACAGCGAAAAAAGGTCCCGAACACCTGAACTTACTACATATTATTATCGCTGGTATCCCTGCCGGCATACTCGGTATCCTGTTGCGTGATTTTATTAAAACCTATCTGTTTTCGGATAGAAGTGTCCTCGTTGCCCTAGTCGTTGGCGCCATTTTGATGATCTTTGCCGAATGGATCGTGAGCCGGCGGCCCGAGCGGGGAACAAAGGAATTATCTTATCGCCAGGCCTTTATTATCGGCCTGTTCCAATGCTTTTCGCTCTGGTCCGGATTTTCCCGTTCCGGTTCAACAATCGCCGGCGGCCTGATTGCCGGCGTCGAGCGGAAAACTGCGGCGGAATTTTCATTTATTCTCGCCGTACCGATGATGATGGGAGCAAGCGGCTACGACTTTTACAAGAGCCTGGATTTTTTGCACGTTAGCGACATTCCCTATTTTACGGTTGGTTTTCTCGCTGCTTTTGTCGTTGCCATGCTGGCTATCGTCTTTTTCTTAAAATTGCTGCGGCGTTTTAATCTAGTGCCGTTTGCCGTTTATCGCCTGATTCTTGCCGGTGTATTCGCCATTTATCTGATTTTCAGCTGACAGTAAAACGTAAAATGCAGGTCGTTCATGCCGGTTGCGCGGCGGAGCGACCTTTTTTGTGCTTAAATGGTCAGTCAAACCAGACGTAGCCTCTGATAGTAACGGGGTTCCAACTTAACAATAAAATACTGGGCGGGGACAGTAAGCGCATTCAAGTAAGAAAATAGCACCCTCGCCGTGCTATTTTCGGGACAACTGCGATACAATGATAGGGTGACCAATGAATGTTGCGGAGGAGGGAAAGCGGGGTGATCGGAACATTGTGCGTTTATGCCGGATCCAATCTCGGTGACGACCCTGCCTACCGGATAGCGGCCGAACAGCTTGCGGAAGCAATGGCTCAGAGCGGACGGCGACTTGTCTACGGAGGTTCGGCGATCGGTTTAATGGGTACCGTCGCCGACCGCATGCTGATGCTGGGCGCAGTGGCTATCGGCGTTATGCCGAAGGGATTGATTCTTGGCGAAATGGTCCATCCCGGACTGACCAAACTGATCGAAGTCAACGGCATGCACGCACGTAAGGAGACAATGAATAAATTAGCCGATGGATTTATCGCTCTGCCCGGCGGAATCGGTACATTTGACGAACTATTCGAAATTTTATGCTGGGCACAGGTCGGCCTCCATCATAAGCCGATCGGCTTGCTCAACGCCGGCGGTTATTTTGAACCGTTGCTTGCGCTGATCCGCCACTGCGTCCGTCACGAATTTGCCCACTCCTCGAATCTGAAACTACTCGTCGTATCAAACAATCCCAACGACTTGCTGAAACAAATGGACCGATGGACCCCGCCGGTACTCGGCCATAAATGGCGACAGATACCGAATCATCGCCCTTAATTCATTCCCCGCATGTCGTCAGTTGAACAGCATCAATCCAAACTTGGACCGAATAAGAAAAGAGCTCAACCGATCCAAGGGAAGTCGGATCAAACAAAATGATAAAGTAAGCGTGTCAATCGCTGTAATCGGGCACATCGAAGATCAAGTTTTTGATCTTAGCCATGCCGTAAAGATAGTTTATATCGTCTGTTTGACTCACTGCCCAGCTGGGGGCCGTGGCGTATTGATGAGCAGCATTGCCGGACACAAGCGCGTCCGGATTCCAGCGCATTTTATAGAGTGTATCCTGCATATACGTCGCATTATAAATATAGTTAGTCGCAATCCAAGCCGTTCCGCCGAGAATTGCTTTTTGCACCGATGTCCAGCCATGATTGTACGCATATTGCGAACCGGATAAACCGGCACTGCCGTCAAAGGCTCCGATTCCGAACATGTTGTAAACCTTTTTACCGTTGTATTTATAATATCCGGTTGCTAGTTTCGATGTGCCGTTTCCTGTTTCCAGCAGAGCATGCGAAACAAGATAAATTTCATTGACACCGTATTTTTTTGCGGCTTCGATAAAATCGGCTCCGTGACCGCTTAATACGCCTCTGCCCTTAAGCATGGCATTGAGTTCGTTCACAGAGGCGCCCGAGACCGAGGAAAGTTTTAAAAACTGAAGATAAGCCGCCGAATCTTTGGCGAAATTTTTTGGATTCAGGTAGTAGGCTAATTC
This sequence comes from uncultured Sporolactobacillus sp., assembly GCA_900543345.1. Classification (GTDB taxonomy): domain Bacteria; phylum Bacillota; class Bacilli; order Bacillales; family Sporolactobacillaceae; genus Sporolactobacillus. Next base: position 16,589 of record UQRJ01000023.1, read on the forward strand.
GGAAGAACTGCTGCTGCTGACTTTTTCTTCTTCGGAAAGAGCCTTGCCGAAAGAAATTGGGTACTTAGTTGTCACATATACAGAATTGCCCGATTTAGTGGTGGTCGTTGTTTCGGTTTGGACATACTCTCCGTAGATATAACCGTCCTGTCCGCCATAGCTAACTTTAACCCATCCATTCGGCCCATCGGCAAGCTTCTCCACTTCGGTGCGCGCTTTTAATGTCCGGATAATTGAAGACTGCGTGCTCGGACCGCTGCGGAAGTGAACGTCGGCGGTGACGATGGTCTGCGTTTTTTTGCCGATTTCTTCCTCTTCTCCCCCCGATCCACCATTCGCAGATGAAGAAGAATCTTTCTTCACGTATTCGCCCGAGACGTACGCCGTCCCTCCGTTGTATTTGATCTTCAGCCAGCTCCCGCTCGTCTCGACCACTTCGACTTTGCTGCCCTTTTTCAGCGTCGTCAGGATTTTGTGCGCGGTCGATGCGCCGTTTCTCACGTTCAGGTTGTCCGTCGTCGTTCCCGTGTACTGCACTTTCAATGACGAAGAAGAGCCCACGGATAAGGATGAAGATTGGCTTGGCCCATTATTTTTTTTTATGTAGTCTGCAAACACGTAGGCAGATCCATTTTTATAGTCGATCTGAAGCCAACCGTCGGCTGTTTTCCCCGTAACAGTGACCGTCGTCCCTTTATTCAGTGTTGTCAGTACGGTTCCGGTTTGGCTCGGAAGGAAGCGCACGTTCAATCGATCTGTCGTCACTCCCTGATAGCTGGTAACTTTCTGAATAGCCTGTGCCGGTTGTGCTTTTTGCGCCTGCTGAACTTTTGCAGTATACGCACCATCGACATAAGCTGTCTTCCCTTTGTATTTAACTTTCAACCATTGTCCTTGTTCACTTTTCCCTGCAATGCCGATAACTTCAATCGTATCGCCCTTCTTAAGCTGACCGATTCGCGGCTGCTGGGTCCCCGGAGTGCTCCGGACATTTAAAACATCCGTTGCTCTAACCGTATACGGCTTAAATGTATCGGCCTGTACTTCAGTCGGCAATGCGGATGCTACAGCGGCTAGGGCCGCAGCAGTGGCAATCGCTCCTATGCTGGCAATGCTTCGATTGGGATTCAATGAATAGCACCTCCGTATGCCTAATTAATGACGGCTTAAATGTATCGGCCTGTACTTCAGTCGGCAATGCGGATGCTACAGCGG
>UQRJ01000024.1 GCA_900543345.1 uncultured Sporolactobacillus sp.
GTCTTAGGGTCTCGTGGGCTCGGAGATGTGTATAAGAGACAGATATAAGGTAGCGCCATGGTAATCCATTTCATATCTGCGGGAAGCCGTTTTCTGGTTCATCATTTGCCGGACCATTTTGTTATAGACGGCCCGCTGGCGAATCAGATTGCCGTCGACCTGAGTAAAGTTGGCGTTAACGACGACATTGCCGACCGCTTTGGCAGCATACTGACGGGTCAGTTCATCCTTCGACTGGCCGCCGAAACCGTAATTTCCCTTTCCTAAATATAGCGTCCGTTGCACGTATTCGATCGTATCGAATGAATCTTCCCGCAGGGCGCTCTTAATCAGAAATGGATAGACGAGCGACAGAATAAACCCGATTAGCAAAATCAGCAGGGCAAAAGAAAGCCAGATCCGTTTAGTTAACGTCCATTTGAAGCGCATCAGGAAACAACCCTATAGCCGGACCCGTAGACAGTTTCCAGCGACAATCGGTTCATTTTACGGCGGATGCGGCGAACCACGTCGTCCACCGCCCGATCGGAGCCAACATAGTTCTTACCCCAAACTTCCTTAAGAATTTCGTCACGCGATTTGGCAACATTGGCATGTTCGACAAGATAAAGCAACACGTCGAATTCTTTCGTTGTCAGTTCAATCGGCCGGTCCTCCTCATCAAACACTCTGCGCCTGAGCACATCAATCCGGTAGCGGGAAATCGTGACTTTGTTGTCGACTGCGCCGCCGGCATAGACACGATGCAACAGTTTCTTCGCCCGGATGATCAACTCCTTAGGCAAAAACGGCTTGGCCAGATAATCATCGCTGCCCAGTTCAAGACCGATGATTTTGTCGAGATCCTGATCTCTGGCGGAAATAAAAATAACCGGTTGTTCGGAATGATTGGCCTTGATCTTCTTCAGCAGATCGTAGCCCGACATGCCCGGCAGCATGATATCCAGGATCCAGAGATGCACCCCGTTATGCAGATAGTCGAGCGCTTCCTCGGCAGTATGGAAAACAGAGACCTTCCATCCCTCTTTTTCCATGTATGCCTTAAGGATCGACGCCAGACTCTCCTCATCTTCCACGAGATTGATCTTGTACACCATTTCGCTCATAGTACGCCCCATCCTTCGCTGCGTGTCTCTACTCACTTATATTATATAAAAAGTATAGCATGCCGGATGATCGGCAGACAAAATGTCGGGAAAATCTACATTTTCATTGCGGCTATCAGCGTACGGCGGAACGATTGTCCACCTCCGCAAGCCTGAGCACCGCTTCGGAATGGTTGTCCATATAATCTGTCTTATGACAGGTAAACAGAACGACCTGACGCGTGGCGGCAATTTTGTTGAGCAGCGACCAGACCCGCGTCGATCGCGACCGATCGAAATTGACGAACCCTTCGTCGACAATCAGCGGCAAATGTTCACCCACCGCGAATACGCCGGCAAGAGCCAGACGAATAGACAAGTACAATTGCTCCGCCGTTCCCCGGCTCAGCATGACCGCCGGAAAATGAATGCCGTCCCGCCGGCCGACCGTAAATCCGTTTTCTTCGTCGAGCCGAACCGTTTCATAAACGTCGCCGGTGATCCATTTAAAATAACGCGACGCCTCGCGCAGTACCTTCGGCAGCTTCTGCCGGCGATAGCGATCCTTCGCCCGGGCCACGGCCCATTGCGCGAGTTGCAGTGCAGACCATTTGCCGGCCAAGCGCCGCGCCTCGGTCAATAAACGTTCACGTTCATCCAGCACGTCGCGGTATGTATCATGTTCCTCCAAGCCGCGCAGCTGCGCTTGCTTTTCCAGCAGCCGTTCGCGATACGCTTTGAGCTTGGAGTCGACTGCCGCCAATTGATTTTTGAAGTCGGCTTCATCCATCCCTGTCCAAGTGCCCCGATTCATTTCCGAAATGAAACGCTCCGCTGCCTGCGGCCCTCCCGCGGTCTCAAGCAGTTGCCGGCCGAGTTCTTTCGCTTTACTGCGCAGAGCCGACAGGCGATCGTTAAGGTCCGCCTGCTTGATAAATGCTTCGTAGTCTGTCGCTCCGGCCGCCGAAAACAACTGTCGCCGCCTATTTTGCAAATCCTGCCGTTGCTTCGACAGGCTGCTCAGTTCCTTCAGATAGACGTCCCGCTTGCTTCGCAACTCACGAACGCGGAGCGACTTATCTTTCTCCAGTTTAAATTGCTGTTCGATGTAGGAAGCACTCCCCTGCGGCAACGACAACATCTCGCCGAGATGCTGCCTTTCACCGGTAAAATCAGTCCGCCGCTGTCGCAAAACCTTCGCCTGCTCGTCTAAGGCCAATAGCCGAATGCGTAATTCGCGTGCCTCCCGGGCCAATCGAACTGTTTCTTCCGCATATTCCGGTCCTTGCCGGCCGTAACCGTTCTCATTCATATAGACCGCCAGCTGCCGCTGCACCCTTTGTCTCTCCTGTGTTTTTTGCGCCGCCTGCTGTGATTCGGACACCAGCTGCTTCTTTGTTTCCGCCAACCGTTCATCGGTAAGACGGCGTTCAGTAGAAAGCTCGCTCCCATCGCCCGATCGACGCGCGGCTAATGAAAACAGACCGGTAAGCAGCGCACCGAGCAATAAAGCGATAAGCCCCGCGGCCGGGCCGATCAGCACAGCGGAAAGGATAGCGGCAAGCGCGGTAGCTACTGCCGCTATGGCGATCGGCAGCCAGTACGCGGCCAGCGAACCTGGCCGCCTCAGCGTCGCGCTGCGGGCGGCAAGCCGCTTTTTACCGTCCTCAAGTTCGCTCATTTGCCGGCGTTTTTCATCGAGCCGTGCCGCCAGCCGGCGCTCTTCTTCGACCAGGCTTCGCCAATCGGCAAGCGACCGGCGAAGCTGCTCCCGAAAATCGATGCCGATGCGCACGCCGTCGATTCGCGCATCGTCCCAACCCGCTCCAAGTTTTTCTAGCAGTGCTTGGTAATTTGAGCGAATTCCCCGCTGTTCCTCTTCCAGCCGGTTCAGTGCCTGCTCATCCTCTTCATCGCGCCGGGCCGCATTGAAAAAAGCCTCCAGCCGCCCCTCTGCTTTGATCCAGTCCTCTCGATAGGACAGTGCGGCCGTCGCCTCATCCACGCGGCGAATCCGCACCGTCAGATCGTTTATCGCTTTTTCGGTCGTCGCAATTTCATGATCGATGGCCGCGCAGCGCGACCGTCCGTCTGCGGGAAATGCTTCTGCTTCGTTTTCCAGCACGTGGATTTCCGTTTCAACAGCGCGACGATCGGTTATCATTTTCCGTACGCCCGCATAGCGCATCCAGTCTTCGTAACGGCTCTGCAGCTTCCGGCGCCGCGCTTCCAGTTCGGTCATCGATTTTTTCGCCGCCGCTGCTTCGGTTCGCATCCGCTGATAATCATCCATCTTTTTCTCCCATCGGCCGGCCTCTTCCGATGATTGGCGCAATTTGCTGAAGAGCTGATTCAGTTCCGGTTTTTTCCCTTTCGGCTTAAATAATGCGCCCGTCGCCTGATCCAGCGCTTTTTCAAGTTGCGATAAGCGCCGGCTGCCGGTCATGCCGGCACCGAGCAGCAGATCGTTCAAGTCGGCCGCTTTTTTTTTCGCGATGTCTCGCAACCCGTCCAAGCCAAAACAGAACACGCTCTCATACAGGGAACGATCAACGCCGCGCAGCATGGTCGACAGATCCGCCGGCCGGCCGGCCGCATCGTAGAGCGACGGTTTGCCGTTTTCTGAAAAAGTACGCGTCAACCGGTAGCGTTGCCCGTCGTCTCCCGTGAACACTAGCGTCCCGGCCAGCTGATCCGCATTGCCGCCGGCTTCTTTCATCAGTTGATTTCTCGGAGGATAGCCGAAAAGCGTGCAGAGGATGAACTGCATCATCGTCGATTTACCCGCTTCGTTCCTGCCGTATACCACAACCAACGGATCATCCGGCAGATCGATCTTTCGATTTTCAAACCGACCGAAACGGCCGATTTCTAACGATCTGATTTTCATCGCCGGTTTGTCACCCCTTTTCTCATTCGCTTAGTCTTCTTTATCGCCGAGCAGTCCCTCGGCAATTAACTGCTCGGCTTCGTTTCGTATTCTGCGAAGCTCGGCTTCGCCCGGCATTCCGAGATAACGTCGCCCCATTCGTCCATCAAGCAGTGGAGAAAGCGCGTGCCTGACCGTCTCGTCTTTTTCGATCAGTCGGAATACATCACCAATAAAGTGCGGACTCTCAAGCATTTTCTGTTTGTCCCAGTCCGGGCGCACGGTTAGTCGACCCGGCAGCAGCCAGACAAAATCGTCACGATTGGCTTCATCTTCATTCAGTGCATCCGTCAGTTCCCCGACGAGCCCCCGCAACCGTTCGATCGATTGTCCGTTTTCGGCGAATACATAATCCAGTCGGAGAAAGACGCCGTCTTTGTCGCCGCGCACAGCTTCTTTTTCCGCTTCGGCCAACCGTTCCGCTTCTTCCGCTCCGGATCCGGCCGCCGGTTTCACTATCCTTTTTTCCCAGCGAATGGCGTCCGTCTGAAAAAAATCAGTCCCGGCTCCTCCCGAATCGAGTTCGACAAGTAGCGCCCCTTTACGTCCGGTTTCCTTAATCGACAAACCCTGAATGTCACCCGGATACCAGATTGGCAGGGGCGGAGAAAGCTGTTGCCTCTTATGAATATGACCGAGAGCCCAGTAGTCAAACCCAAGCGCCGTCAATTCCGCAATTGAAAACGGGGCATACAGGTCGCTCGCTTCGCCCGACCCCAGTGCACCGTGCAAGACGCCGATATGGTAGTCCGCCCCCTCCTGCCGGCGATAGCCCTGCGTCATGTCTTCCTTGACGTGGCGCGATAGATAACTGAATCCATAGAGATGGACGCGTTCGCCGCTCGGTTTGATATAGGGAATCATCGACGGCGAAGCGGGAAAGACATGCACATTGCCGGGAAACGCCAGCCGATTCCACGGGTCATCCAAATGATCGTGATTGCCAAACGCAATAAAAGCGGGGATCGATGCCTCCGCCAGTCGATTCATCGCCCGAATAAACCGGCGTTGAGCAATCAGACTGCGATGGCTGTCGTCAAACACATCGCCAGCGATGATCAAAAAATCGACCGCTTGGGCCAAAGCCTTATCAATCAGCCGATCCAGTGCCTTGAATGTGCTTTCCTTGACCCGCTCATGCAAGGCACCCGGCAGGTCGGACAGACCGTCGAACGGCCGATCGAGATGCAGATCCGCCGCGTGAATGAATCGAATCACAGCTTTGCCCCTTCTTTCGTTCATTTGTTCCTATTTTACCATAGATCAAAGACGATCACACGTTCCCCGGTGGGGGTTATGACAAAAAATGGCTCTGTTAAACTGGGCTGTTGCTTGCCGCGGGCGATCCGTAAGCCTCCTCACTCGTGTGACTCGCTGCGAGGTCTGTCTTGGCTCGCTTCTCCCGCCAGAGTCCCGCATCTTCCGCTCCAAATCACGGCATAACGCAAACAGCATTATTTTTAAACAGAGCCCAAAAAATAAGCCCCGCCCTGAAGAGCGAGGTTAGTTAATCCGGTCACCGGATTTTAGTGATGTGTTACGCGCAGCTGCTTGCGAAAAACTTCGCGCACGACATAAGCAACGCCGTCCATATCATTGGAACGGGTGATCCATTCGGCTTTCTTTTTAACAGCGGACGTAGCATTGCGCATAGCCACGCCAAGTCCGGCTTTTTCAATCATCTCCGCGTCTTCCGGCCCGTCGCCGACCGCAACAATTTCATGCAGCGGAACACCGAACTGTCCGGCAAAGAAAAGCAGACCGTTGAATTTCGACGTGCCGCGGCGGACGAGCAACAAATCATTCGGCGATGTTTTGCTAACATCAAGTGCAGGAAAATAATCGGCAACCGCCTTCTCCAGATCCCCCGCCGCCTTCTCGTCCTGCAGCCTGACTTTTACATCCGTCGCGCCTTCGTAGTTTTCCAGTAAATACTGGCTGAGTGTATCCACATAGGTCACCGGATAAAAAAGCGGTTCATTCATTCCGATCGTCATTTTCGCAATCAGATTTTTATGCCGTGGACGATTGCTGATCGAGAGACGCTCGTGGGAAATTTGAATTTGGCACGGATAAGTTTCCAGAAATTCGACAAGCTGAACGAGAACGTTATGTTCAATTTTGCTCGTGTACACTGGATGATCAATCGAAGAGGAAACAAATGCGCCGTTATGCGTAATGATCGGATGAGTCAACCGCAGCGCCCGAGCGACCTTTGCCGCTGAATGATAATGCCGCTCAGATACCAGTGTTACAATAATTCCTTTTTTCTTTGCGTACGCGATCGCGTCTTTCGTTCGGCGATCCAGACGATTGCCGCTGGTTAAAAGAGTCCCGTCGATGTCGAGAGCCAGTAAGCGATATACCAAGGTCCTCCCCCTTTTCAAATCCCATGTCGTTTGCTCATTTCCCAATTTTACTATATGAAACGCGCAGCGGAGATAGAACAAGGCATGACAAGCGGGCACGTCCTAAGTGCAGTAGCGGCGAAATGGCATCCACAGTTTTAGTTCGGAACGATTTCCAGCCGATTCAGTGCAGTTGCCCTATCAGCTAAATCAGTTTTGTGATTTTACCCAAAAAAAGAGAACGGCCAAAACCGTTCTCCTGTCTATTCAACGTAAAACTTATTTCTGGTAACCACCGAATTGCGACTGAGCCTGACTGACCAGACGCTTCGTGATTTCACCGCCGACAGAACCGTTCGCTCTGGAAGTCGTATCCGGTCCGAGGTTAACACCGAATTCGCGGGCAATTTCCGTCTTCATCTGATCCAGCACTTGCTGCGCGCCCGGAACAACTAACTGATTCGAATTATTATTAGCCATGTATCTCACCTCCCTTACAAGCCTATTTTGCTCAGAAGGTGAGCGGCATATTCCCAGCCGGGCGACCAGTTTATGGAAAAATCAAACGACCCGGTTCAGTGCGCCCGTTTTCGGATCGATAATCAGGCCATATACCGGTGTTCCTTGCGGAAGCAACGGATGGCCGGTAACCATGCCGACGCTGCGCCGAACTTGATCGTCCGCCGATGCGAAGCCGCCGAGCCATTTCTGTGGATCCCGCTGCAAACCGGCCAGCCTCTCGTCGTCGATTCCGCGCGCCTTCATATCGTCGATCATCCGTTCTGCTGTAAGTCCGTGCATGCCGCAGTCCGTATGGCCGATAATATAGACGGCCCGCGAACCTAATTCGTACAGCGAAACAAGAATGCTTTTTATCACGTCTCCGTAAGGATCGCTGATCATCCCACCGGCGCATTTGATCATAATGGCGTCCCCATTGCGCACATTGAGCGCTTGAGGCAATAATTCGATCAGCCGGCAATCCATACAAGTCACGATGGTCATTTTTTTCACCGGCCGTCCGGAAGCTTCATATGGGGCGTAGCGTCCCTCTTCGACAAACAGGTGATTATACTGCATGATAGCGTCGATCTGCGACACGTTCCATCTCTCCCATCTATGTATGGGTCCTATTTTAATGGAGGATCGTTAAAAAATCCATGTTAATGTTCCAGAAATGTGTTCAGAATTTTCTCCAGATCTTCGATTTTCTTGGCATACAACAATAAACGACGCTTATCCGTATCGACGACAAGCACGCCGTCTTTCGATAGGCGCATATTTTTCACATGATCGTACGGCGTATAGACAATGCCGTAATAAAAACCATTCCCCTTAAACCGCGCTTTCGGAGAATAAATGAAGACCGAATAGAGCAGCACGAGGCCGAACAGGATCAATAACAGATCGACGCTCCCCGGACTGCCGCCGCGCTGATAATCAACAATATAAGCAATGACGACGATACCCGCCAGAATCAGCTGATCGACATAATTCTTTTTGCGCAATCGCACCGTCATCAGCGTCTTGCCGCCGATAAACGGCAGAATCAGCGCATCAAACAACAGAAAGCCGCCATAACCGATTAGTAAAATCAGCAGTATAACGGTTGTTGCATTCATCGCATGCGCCTCCGTTTCCTTATTCATTGTAAACCCTTTATCATGCAGATGGAAATGACCGTTTTAAAAAAGGAGGAGGCCTTTTCGGCTTCCTCCTTACGCAGATATCACTTAAAGAAATGAACCCAATAACCAAGAATACCGACGACAAAAAACCCGAAGATAATCCACAGCGGATTGACTTTTTTTCTGAGTAGCCACATGCAGATAAAGGTTAGCAGCAGCGGCACCAGGCCCGGCATCAGTTGATCGAGTATGTGCTGAACCGTCGTTACATCCATCTTTCCCGTCTGTGGATTCTTGACCCGGGAAATAACGACCGGTATATTGACCGTCGTCCACTTATTGACCAGCGCGCCCATGACAAACAATCCAAGGATGGAGGCTCCTTCAGTCAATTTCTGCAAGAGGCCGCCACCCATATCGGAAACAACATCGACCCCTTTACGATAGCCATAAGAGACGCCCCACCATCTGAAAGCAAGACGCAGCACATTCCAGAGTACAAAGAACAAAATCGGTCCGAGAATATTTCCCGTCATGGCAAGGCCGGCGCCGAGCGCCGCCAGTACCGGCCGCGCGGTGCCCCACCAGATCGGATCGCCGACACCGGCCAGCGGTCCCATCAGTCCGACTTTGATACCATTGATCGTCGCGTCTTCAACAGGAGCGCCATTGGCCTTTTGTTCCTCCAGCGCCAAGGCAACCCCAGTAATCGGTGCGGCCATGAATGGTGTTGTATTGAAAAATTCATTGTGACGTTTCATCGCCTGCTTGCGTTCTTCGCTTCCGGCCGGATACAAACGCCGAATTGCCGGCACCATCGAAAAAGCAAAGCCGAGCGCTTGCATACGTTCAAAGTTCCACGAACCTTGAAGAAAATTCGAACGGACAAAGACCCAGAACAGGTCCCGTTTTGTCAACTTCTTTTTCGCGCCGCCCTGTACGGCGGCCGTTGCTGATTCATTACTCATTCATTTCGCCCCCCTTAATCCAACTCATCGTCGAGATCATCGTCGGAAGAGGACGATGGTCCCGCTTGAGCAACGGCAGGTTTATTGTATTTCGGACTCAACTGGATATAGACAATGGCAAAAACAAGGCCGATGACGCCGAGCGCAACCAGATTGAATTTAGTAAATGCGGCAATGACGAAACCAAGGAAGAAGAACGGCATCAGGTAACCGGCGCGCATCATGTTGATTACCATCGCATAGCCGACAACCACGATCATGCCGCCGGCAACATTCAAACCGCCGGTGATCACATCGGGAATGCTGTTGAGCATATCCTTGACGGCCGAGGTGCCGACCGTTACGACGACGATCAGCGCCGGAATGGCAATTCGCATCGCCTGCAGCAGCAAAGCCGACATGTGCAACCAGTCCATCGCCCGCAGATCACCCTTCTCCGATGCACGGTCGGCACCGTGCTGGAACCCGACGGTCAGTGTACGAACGAAAATCGTCAGCACCTGGCCGGCTGCCGCCAGCGGAATCGCCAGGGCAATGCCGGCTCCGACGCTTTGACCGCCGGCAACGACTAGAATGGTCGAAATGATCGACGCCAGGGCGGCATCCGGAGCGACCGCCGCACCGATATTCATCCAGCCCAGCGCAATCATCTCCAACGTCCCGCCGACGATGACGCCGGTCGTCACATCGCCAAGCACTAAACCGATCAGCGTGCAAGCGATCAGCGGACGATGCGTCTGAAATTCATCGAGGATCGATCCCATGCCGGAGATGCAGGCCACGATGAAGACGAGAATAATTTGTAGAACCGAAACATCCATCGTACTTTCCCTCCTATAAGTTATAAAATAAGGTCATCTAAGTGATGGGATAAAGTCATCAGGCATCAGTCGATCGATTACTTATTGGCTCCCCAACTTTTTCAGCAACGGCATAATATCGGCTTTATTGTCCGAAGGGACTTTACGCAGTTCCAGTTCGACACCCAGATCATGCAGTTTATGAAATGCTTCAATATCGTCTTTACCGACCGCCACAGCGCTTGTGATCATCGTTTTGCCCTCCGTATAGGCAATGCTGCCGATGTTGACCGATTTAATCGGAACTCCCTGATCGATCATCCGCACCACATCGGTTGGATTGGTATAGAGAAACATAATTGGATCCTTAGCGTATTTCGGGTTGTTATAGACTCTGACGGCTTTGTCGACACCGACCACATGGGCCGAAACACCCGGCGGCGCCACCTGCTTTAGCAGTGTACTGCGTACCTTGTCTTTAGCTACTTCATCGTTCACGACAATCAGCCGTTTCACGCCGGTTTCTTTCGTCCAGACCGTCGCAACCTGGCCGTGAATCAGCCGTGAATCGACACGTGCCAATCGAATGTCCATATTAAAAATCCTCCTCATCGTTGTTTGTTGATTCCAGCGTTTTCCTCAGGGAACGGACACCTTCGGCAGCAGTCCGGCAGATATCCTCCACCAGCCGATCTAGCGGCAAATCGTTGCGCTTGGAAAAACATTCAATCAGCATCGGCAAATTTAATCCTGTCACAATGTCTTCATCGGGCTTTCCCGCCACTAGATTGGACGCCGCATTGAACGGACTGCCGCCGAACAGATCGACCAAGTACAGTACACCCTTCCCGCGATCCAATTGTCGATACGCCGTCTCGTATTTTCTTTTCAGATCGTCGGGACCTTCCCCGGGCGCAAAGGTCACCACTGCCAGATTATCCTGCCGGCCGAAAATCATCTCGGCCGATTTGACAATTTCCCGCGAGAAATTACCATGGGAAGCTACAATAAGCGCTACCAATCTCTCCCCTCCCTCCATGATCACGTCTTGCACACTTTTTAGTATGCAAATGACGTGCCAACTTTATGTATTGGCCGAAAGAAGCGCAAAAAAGCGGCCTCTTCACTTGATGACGCAGGGAAGAAGCCGGTTGTTAATACACTATGAGCAGAAAATAAATCTGATTTGATACGCTTTATAAAGTTAGCGAACCTGTTTAATACACTCATGGCGAATCGTTGCCGACATGCTCCCCACCGGCCAAGTCGGGAAATTCGTCGTCAATCAAATCGACTAGATAGAGCAATTCCTCATCGCTAAGGCGCAGGTTCAATTCCTTTTTAATCACACCCGTGGCCCGGCGGACAATGGCAAGCAGCGCTTTTTTTCGCTTCGTCACCTGATCCCGGTAATGAAGCTCGTCATGAACCAATGCCCGTTCCAGCGCAAAGGCACTATGGACGACAATGCGGAGGGTCGTTGTATTTTTAAAATGGACGTCAAGCTCCTGCTGCAGTTTCTTACAAAAGTGGAGCAGTGTCGGAATAGCGCGATGCGGATTCATGTAGGTCAGCGACGTTTTCAAACTGTCTTCACATAGGTTGCGAACCACGGCGTAGGAAGGATCATCTCCCTTCATTTCAACCTGATTGCCGCGCAGCGCCTGCTCAATGGCCCGCTCTCCATCGCCGCCGATAAACTGCTCCAGTGAAATGAACGGGACCGGCAAACTTGGCTTTTTCATGCCGACCGCTGCCAGGATCGTATATTTTTCCGCCAGTTTACGCGCTTTTTCATTCAATCCGACAACCGGAAGCGCAATGATTTGGATGGGCTCGCTCGTCAATCGCACGAGAAACGACCGGATCAGCTCCTCGATTTTTTTCGCCGTCCCCTGGCCGCTGGCACAGATCGTCAGGATGGCCTTCGGACGGCTGCCGAGCATTTCCTGCCGACTGGCCACTTCTTCTTCGACCGCACGTTCCGGATGCCTCAGCGAATGATAGATCGAATAGAGATCCATCTCAAGAAAATTGGCTTTGCGCGCCGCGTCCAATACCATCGGCGTCGACACCTTATCGATCGCCTTAATCGATACACCCGACGCTTCGCGGATTTTATCCTCAAAATAATACAGTGAACCCATATCGACAAGCATCAGCACGCCTTCGCCCTGATCCGTCTTTTTAACGGCAGCGACTATGTCGTCAAGGATCGTATGGAAACTTTTATCCAGCGGCATATCGACGGCTTCCATATTGCCTTCGCCGAGCAACTCCTTGGTCACGGCGACAATCGAAGAGGCGGTGCTGTTGCCGTGCGTCGCCACTACAATGCCCACCTTTCCTTGCTGATTCAGCTCATTGGCCGACACAAGCAGAATGGCCAAATACATGACTTCAATCTTCGGCAGTGTCACTTGCAGCTTTTCTTCGATCATTTCCTTCATTTTTTCGGCAACATGATACTCAGGACGTTTTTCATCGATCAGCCGTCCATGCGCCGGCGGAGTGACACGCGCTTTTTCGCGTTTCAAAAAGCCGTCGATGTGCAAGCTGATAAAATAGAGAAATTTATCATTGAATGTCTTATTCAGCATGCTCTCCGCCAGCGAGCGAAGCTCTTCTGCCAGGCGGATCACGCGTACATCAACCAGCTTCGACAGCTTGAGGTTCGGATTCTTGGCGATTTGTTGATAGAAGCTTTTGATATGAATCTTGATATCGGTCGTGACAAACCGATCGATCTCCTGCGGATCGGCATGTTCCTGTTTCAGCAAATTGGCTTTGTCCTCGATGATCTTATACATATCGAAGGGCAGTTCATAGACGTCGTCGTCGATCAATTCTTTGCTGCCCTCTCCGGTAATCACAATCGTCTTACCGACATCGCGTGAAATCTCCTCGTTTTCTCTAACATTCCTCGAGATTAGGCTCAGCCCTTCCCGCATTTCCTGTGGCAGCATTTTAACATAAAGCCCGACCGACGGCCGATCCATGCTGCGGAGAAAACCTTGAGCACAGACCAGCTGGATGTTGGACTTGAGTTGGCCGACGTTGCCGAACGTCACGCTGCCGATCAACGCTTTGATCACGTCATCGTCCACTTTGATACTTTTGTTGATCCGCCTGGCTTCCTTCGAAAGCAGATATTTGACTAAATCGACCTTTTCCTTTGTCTGCCGCTCATGAAACGACGGCATCGTGATCGTGATCGGAATGCGGCGTAAAAACGTTTTCAGAAACGAGGACGATGGATCCTCTGTTGTTGCAGCAATGATCAGCACGTTTGCCCGCCGGCGTTTTTCCGTTTCGCCCAGGCGGTTGAACCGTCCGGTATCCATGAAATAAAAAATCATTTCCTGGCCTTCCGGCGGCAGGCGATGCACTTCGTCAAGAAACAGGATACCGCCGTCCGCTTTCTCCACCAGGCCCGGTTTGTCGCGGTCGGCGCCGGTAAAAGAACCCCGGACATGGCCGAAAATCTGCGAAATCAGCAGTTGCGGGTTGTTATAATAATCGGCGCAATTAAAGACGATAAAAGGCGAATCCTCGGCCATCCGTTTCATATACTTGGCATAGCTGTGCATCATATGCGCAAACAGCGTTTTTCCCGAACCGGTCGGGCCAAGAATCAGCGTATGCAGGCCGCGCGGCGGATAGACGATTGCCGCTTTGGCCTTGCCGACTTGTTTTTTCAGACTGCCGCCGCCCCCGATCAGCAAGCCGAACGGGTCTTCCGACGCGCCGATATCTGCTTTGCTGCGGCCTTGATATAGCTGTTTTAACGACGGAATATCTAAAGTAATCCGGTCCACCAGATTGCCGTAATAATCGTGGACGGTCTCACGCGGAATATAGAGCACCGGACGTTGTTTAATCTTAATGACCTTGCGCGCGCGAACCAGGTTATTCAGTTCCATGCTGACGTTATTGCGCAGCATATCGAGCTCACCCGCCAGTTCGCCCGCCGAAAATCCTTCCTTCTCTAGCAAGTCGCTCTTATTCAGTGCTTCACATTTTTCTTTCAGCGTCTGATAAATGCGATCGACTCGTTTCACTGGAAGTCACCTTTTTCCATAGGATTCACGTTCTCTTTGTTATTTTAACATAGATCGCGTCTCACCCCGTTCTTATCGCTTGTTCCACTCGCCGGCCCACGCGTCAAGAAACCGGAACAGCAGCTGCCGGTTCCTATCAATCTGATTCTGCCGGCCAAACAGCGCATCCGCCCGTTGGACGAACGGACCGCTCACTGATTCGGAATGCGCGGCTACCTGATGAATATTTTCTTCCGCCATCTCGACATGAAATTGCAGGCCGATCGCTTGGCGGCCGAAAAGGAACGCTTGATTGCGGCACGCCCGGCTGGAAGCGCATAGCGTCGCACCGACGGGGAGATCAAACGTGTCGCCGTGCCAGTGCAATACATCGAGCCGATCGGGGAAAACACGGAAAGGCCCGGGCTTCTTCGCCGCGAACTCGACCGGGAACCAGCCGACCTCCTGAAACTTGCCGGGACGCACCTTTGCGCCGAGACAGTTGGCAAGCAGCTGAGCGCCGAGACAGATGCCAAGTACCGGCGTACCGCGCCCCAGTATTTTTTGGATGAATCGTTTCTCCGTTTTCAACCAAGGATAACGGGCTTCCTCATAAATATTCATCGGCCCGCCCATCACGATGAGCATATCTACATCTTCAGGATCGGGAAGCGCGAACCCTTCCTGATAAAAAAGCGTGCCGTCGATTTCCGCGTGCCGGGCCGCCGCCCAGTCGCCGATCATCGCCGGCTTTTCGAACGGAACATGCTGAAAATAGTAAATGCGCATTGAATTTCCTCCTTTGCCATATGAAAAATTCCGGATCTCAGGCCGCCGCCTGTTTCCGGAATATTTTTACAAATGATCAATCAAACAAATCGCCGAACAAATCGGCTACAGATCTCTTTTTCCGCTTTCGCGGCGGTTGGCGGTATCGGCCGTCAGCATCCCCCTTATCGCGGCGGTAATGTCGATCGTCGTCATAGTGGTTCCACTCATCGTCGTCGTGCCGGTCGTGAAACGATCTCCGCTCCTCGCGGATTCGTCCGGAGATCTTATCGATTTCACCGCGGTCCAGCCAGATCCCCTTGCAATTGGGGCAAATGTCGACCAACACATGATCGCGTTCGATCTCTTTCATACGAACGTTTTCGCAAACCGGACAGTACAATGGCATCGCTTCCTTTCCAAATGAATAGAATAATCGCTTTCCCTTTTATTGTATCAAAAAAGCAAAGGAATGCCTTCCATGAACCTAAAAGATGGTTGGCTGAAAAATCATTCTTGACCATGTAAATCTGTGTCGTTGTTCCTTCACCACAGATTGGCTGCTTCATGAAGCAGTCATTTCCAATATATGCTATATCATGTGGCTTTTTTTGAAAAATTGTTTGCCGTCTAGTTTCGCCAGGGTTCCTTGAAGTCGGCAAAACAGTTACTCTTTTCGGCACAGCCTGTCTTTCAGAAACAGCAACGGGTGCGCTGTCGATTCCGGGAGGGACTGCAGCAGACGCACCGACTGCTGTCGTCCACGCCGGTTGCACCCTAAAGAAGCGGGAAATCTGCTATTGAGCAGATTTCCCGCTTCTTTAACCAATAAAATTATTTCCCTTTAACCGGCGTATTGCTGGAAACAGCAAAATTCTGTCGATCCGGTATCGCCGTCGGATCAATGTTATAATACTGTACACGCTTATTAACTGCGGTAATATCGTAGCGGAAGAATGTCGGAATCGCCGGTACCTTCTTAAACATTAACTCTTGCCACTGATTATAAACTTTTTGGCGATATTTACTGTCAAAAGCCTTCTTGCTGACGCCTTTAGCCAGCAATTTCTCATTATCGGTATCGACAAAGCGCTCATAGTTGAACTGGGCCGTTTTGCCGTATAATCCCGCCGGGTTGACATCCGTGCCGGTCCCCCATGCAGCTGCAAAGATGTCGATTTTTGGACTGTCGTTTTCAATATTCTTATAGAAAGAGTTAAATTCCTGCAAGCGGCCGTTATATAATTTGACATTCAATCCAACCGCTTTCCAGTTCTGAATAAAGAAGTTGGCAATAGGTTCGGCCACTTGACTGCCGCTCATGGAAGCAAAGTTAAGCACGAACTTCTTGCCGTTCGGGTCTTCACGATAGCCATCCTTATCAACATCTTTGTACCCCGCTTCGTCGAGCAGCTTTTTAGCCTTTTTCGGATTATAGGTAAACCCTCTCAGATTCTTATCGTTGTAATTCGGAAACGATTCCGGAATTAGTGAATTAGCCGGATAATACAGGCCGCTATACTGCTCATCGGAGACGCGTTTCAGATTCAATGCGTAGCCCATTGCCTGACGCAATTTAACATTTTGCAGCTTTTTGCGATCCATCACATTGACGCTTTTTTTCGCATCCCAATGACCAAGTTTAAAACCAATGTAGCTATACGCTAAATCTTTCGTACCAAGAAACGTATAATTTTTATTTTTAACGGCATTTTTATATTGATCAACAGGAATACTGGCAACATCGACATCACCGTTCTTCAATGAATTAACGACTACATTCGGATTGACTACTTTTTCCACAAGCGATTTTAGCTTTGGCTTTCCTCTCCAATAGTGATCATTACGTGTGAAGGTAACGGACTCACCGGGCACAACTTTCTTGACAACAAATGGACCGAAACCAATCGGGCTTTTGCGAATTTTAGGTGATGAAGCCAGTTTATCGATCGATATGTCTTTCAGATAATGCTTCGGCAGCGGAGTCGTGTACAATCCGGACAGGATTGTCGGATTAGCTGTTTTATAAGTGATGGAAATTTTATTCGGTGCAAGCACTTTCACACCGCTGATGTTCTTCGCCTTACCGCTATGATAAGCTTCGGCGCCTTCAATCGACTGAAAAGTCGAGTCGTAACGAACGCCCTTATATTTCGGGCTGGCAATCACCAAATAAGCATATTCCAGATCCTCTGCCGTCACCGGCTTGCCGTCCGACCACTTGAGCCCTTTGCGAATGGTTAATGTAACCGTCCGCTTGTCGCCGGATAACTTATAAGTCGCCGCACCCGTATTAGAAATATTGTAATTGTTATCGTAATCAAGCAGCGGTTCGTCAAACCAGCGAATGATTTCCCAATCCGGCTGCCCAGTGTACAAAGCCGTACTCAGCGTGCCCTCAAACGGTGTATCGGAGACAAGTGCGATAGTAAGCGAGCCATCTTTAACCGGTTGTTTCTTGGTTTCTACCTTAACTGGAAACTTACTCTTCTCCTTTTCACTGACCACTTTTTTCCCCGAACCATTGCCGCCGCATGCCGACAGTACAAGCAGCACTGAAAGCAATACAGCAAAGATTGCATAAACCTTCTTCTTTTTGCTAACCAATGAACTTCCCCCTTATCCTATTCGTTGTCTTGCATCGGTTGAGCGTTTGAGCGCTTGACCGATGAAATTTATACACAGCATCATAATGAGGATCATTAATGATGCGGGTAACCAAACCCACCATTTATTCTGAATGATATCGGGGTCCGAAGCATAGCTGATCAGTGTACCAACTGTCTCTTATACACATCTCCGAGCCCACGAGACCCTAAGACATCTCGTA
>UQRJ01000025.1 GCA_900543345.1 uncultured Sporolactobacillus sp.
ACCATAAAGACTGGGCGGACCGGATTAAACAACGCCATTCGGAATTAAGCGCCGGGAACGTCGATCAAATCGTCTATCAGGAAGTCGGTAAAGTATTTGAGCGTGTACTGGAAGATGCCGGTGTTTATAAACGCTCTAAAGCAGGGCAAGCGGCCTTTATGCGATTTATTCACTCGATCTAAAAAGGGGGTTGTTTTCTATGGAAGTCACGAAAGGCGAATTTGGTATGTTTCATAATCAGACGGTTTGGCAATACACGTTAACCAATGATAACGATGTGAAACTGAAAGTGATGAATTACGGAGCAACGCTCAATGCCATCGAGGTGCCCGATCGAAACGGCCAGATTAATGATGTCGTACTCGGATACGATCATTTCGACGACTATCTGAAACAAAGCGATTGCTTCGGCGCCACAATTGGCCGTGTCGCCGGACGCATCGCCAAAGGCCAGTTTACCATCGATCAGAATGACTATCAGTTACCGGTAAACGACCGGGGAAACACACTGCACGGCGGTCCGAATAGTTTCGACAAACAGCTGTGGACCGGCCATCCGTTTCAGTCGGATGACCGTGCCGGCGTTAAATTCGATTTGTACAGTGCGGACGGGACAAACGGATTCCCGGGCAATCTGCACGTCTCGGTTTCTTATAGTCTAAATAACCGTAACGAATGGCAGCTGCACTGCGAGGCAACGACCGATAAACCGACACTTTTCAACCCGACAAATCACGTCTATTTCAATTTAACAGGTGACTTAACGCAAACGATTGGAAATCATTTATTGACAGTTAACAGCCAAAAATACGGTGAGATTAAGAAAGACGGACTGCCGACCGGGAGATTGATTGACGTCGAGGGTACGTTGTTCGACTTCCGTCGGCCGGCGCCGGTTAAACGCGGCTTTGAATCGGACGACCCGCAGAACAAGTTGGTGAACGGTTACGACCATCCGTTCTTGCTTGATAAGGAGAGCGGTAAGCCGGACGCCATTCTCGAAGATCCCGGCAGCGGACGTCGGGTAACCATGACGACAACGAATAATGCGGTTGTCGTTTATACGGGAAATGGCCTGAGTCCCAGCATACACATGGCCGGCAAACCAATGCAGCCCCATCAGGGCATCACGCTTGAGGCGCAGATCATGCCCGACGCGATTCATCATGAAGGATTCGGTAACATTATTCTCAGGCCGGGCGAAACCTTTACGGCCGATACCGTCTATCGCTTCGATCGCACAGACAAATGAGCATAACAGCGAACCTGTGAAAATAAAAAGAGGACGCGTTGATCGGACCCTTGATTTAAACCCCCGAAGTTGTAAATGAAAAGCTAACTTCGGGGGTTTTTGTCTGACCAAATCGTCCAATGCCTATAAGACGAGGGTGATTGGCAAGTCATTAACTGATACGGGAAGTGCCCTCGCCCTTCTTACATTTTCCCAATGATTCCGTTATCCCGCGATCAATGAAATGGCAATTGAAGCCTTAAAAGGCTGTCCCTTTTCGACTTTAATTAATTCTTTACCGACATTATATTCATTTTTCTTAGCGGTCCACGGTTCGACACAAACAAAGTTCTTCCCCGGTTCGGACCAGAGAACGATATAACGAAAAGCTCGGCTTTTTTCCAGAACCAGCTGATGGCCGGCATCGAAACGAACCGCAATGCGGCTTGAATCATCGGCAAACAGTACTGCTTCTTTTCGATCTGTCAGATCGATCTGACTTGCAAGCGGTTTTATTTTGCCATCATTATCATCCGTATACTTAGCAGCTTTCGTTTTTATACTCATTTTTTTATCTTTTATATTAAAATACGGATGAAAACCGGGATAAATGGGCATCGCCGCAGCGGAAAAATTGCGGACCGCTAGGCGAACGGTCAAGGTATTGCCGGAAAATCGATAGGTATAGGCCGCCTCAAAGTCAAACGGAAAAGATTTTTTTGTGTCCACATTGCTGCGGAACACCAATGTTGCTTCGGCATGTGTGGCATCCGCTTTTGTTTCGACAACAGTCCACGGCCGCTGGCGGGCCAAACCGTGATTTTCCATTCGGTACATGCGGCCGTTCAACGTATAGGTTTTATTCGGCAGTTGGCCGGCCATCGGGAAAAGTACCGGGATGCCGCCACGTACATTTTTCGAGCGATCATAAAGTGTTGACGGATTCATATACAGGACATCCGTTCCTGATGTCCGAAAGGCAACGGCCATGCCTCCCCTTTGCGGACAAAGATCCACATAATCTTGATCTACGGACAAGCGAATAAATCGAAAATGATTTTTTTCATACGATGATACATCGGTTTGTGTCATCTACATCCTCCCTTTGCGAAAATAGTTTCCTTATTTATTATAACCCGACTGATCCGCCCGCGAAAAATCATTTTGATATCTTTTATGTACGACCCGCTGAGAATGATCCCCTCAATTCTGGTTATGCTAAAACAAAGGGGGCGGATTCATGCTGAATTTGGCTTTATACGGCAGCTATTTTCTTCTGCTGGTGATTTTTCTGATCGCCGCCCAATTACGCTCGGATCTCATTGCTTCCTTTGCCACTTATTTAATGATCATTTTTCCAAGTGTTATTCCGTTCGTGCACATCATCGTGGAGCAAAGAAAAGAAGAACGGGAAAAAGCGAAGAAAATTATGGAAGAACAAACCTGATTTATTAAAGGGGATTCGGTTTTACATGTTCTGGAAAAAGCAAAAAACGGCTAAAACAAAACAAACCGTGCGCATTCATACAATTGCCGATCTTTTTTCCGAATTGAAAAAGTCGCCGGATTTCGTGCATTTTCAGCATAAAGGGGAACACTTTCACTGCTGGATTTCCTATCTCAAGACACTCATTGAGGAAGACTACCTCCATCGCGACGTTCTTCCCCATGTCTATAACGATCAAGTCCGTCAACTTTCCGATATTGCGGATCTTCTCCCGGTCGAAACGACCGTTCGGACCAAAGACCTGTCCGTTATTCAAGCCAGATTGATGGACGGACATATTATCATTCAGGAATCGGAAACTAAAGCGGACTGTTTAATTATTCCGTCGGTCAGAATCAAAGGCCGGCAGGTCGACACATCGGAAATCGAAACGAGTGTGATCGGCCCGCGCGAAGCATTTGTTGAATCATTGGAAATGAATATCAATCTGATTCGCAAGCGTATTCCCATCCCTTATTTCAACTTTGAAGAGCTGCAAGTCGGCAAGATATCGAAAACTAAGGTTTGCGTGTTGTTTATCGACGGCATCGCGAATAAAGAAAATATCAACACGGTTAAACAGCGGATTAACGATTTGGAAGTACCCAGTTTGCTTGATTCCACCATGCTGGCTTTGATGATCAGCGACGATAATAATTCGATTTTCCCCCAATTTATCGATACAGAGCGGCCGGACCGCGTCGCCGGGGCATTGTATGAAGGAAAAATCGCCGTCATCGTCGACGGATCGCCGAACGCCCTGATTCTCCCGGCGTCGATCATTGAATTTTTTATCGCTTTTGATGATTATTTTATGGTCTGGCCGATTGCGACTGCCTATCGATTGTTACGACTTTTTGCCGTGGCTTTTTCAGTCACGTCCTCCGCCCTCTACGTGGCGATTTTGACCTATCATTTTCAATTGATTCCCGATAATTTGATACCAAGCCTATTCATATCGCGCACGGCGGTCCCCTATACGCCCTTAGTTGAGGTATTGGTACTCGAGGTCATGATCGAATTGCTTCGTGAAGCCGGCGCCCGATTGCCGACCAAAGTCGGACAAACCATCGGTATCGTCGGTGGTATCGTTGTCGGTACCGCCTCCGTCCAGGCAGGAATTGTCAGTAACTTTCTACTCATCATTATCGCTCTGTCGGCACTGGCCTCGTTCATTACGCCGAATTACCGAATGGCGACAACGATACGGTTCATCCGTTTTCCGTTCATTCTGTCTGCGCAGTTGCTCGGATTATTGGGGATTTCCCTATGCTTTCTCGTCTTTGTCGCTCATCTGACCAAACTGTCGTCGCTGGGGAGACCGTACATCGAACCGATTTACCCGCTGCGCGTCAGAGATTTAAAGGACGCCTTTATCCGACTGCCGCTGAACTATCAAAATGATCGTCCGCTATTCGTCCGCCCCGGCGATTCTAAGCGATTTAACGACACGCGTGCTCATGCCAAAGTCGGTATCAGAAAATCCGAAGTGGATGATTGACAGCGATAAGGAGAACGATCATGACTGAAAAAATCAACAAATCTTTTCAATTGAGTCCATTGGGCGTTTTTTTTATCACCTTTTCACTCGAATTTTGCTCCGACTATCTCAAGCTGCCGCGTCCGCTCAGCGATGTCAGCGGTCAGGACGCATGGATCGGTATTCTGATTAGCGGCATCTGTTCACTCGTGGTCCTTCTGTTGATTTTCCGACTGTTGGAAAATGAACAACCGTACGGTCAAGCGGATCTCTATTCGATCCATCGACGACTGTTCGGAAAATGGATCGGCAGTATGCTTAATTTGATCGTACTCGCTCAAATCATGTTCTACGTCGTCCACCTGATTCGGACATATACCGAACTCTATCAAGTCTGGCTGCTCCCCAATCTTTCGCCGCTTGAATTCGCCGTGATTATTTTCTGTATCGCCGGTTATGTCGTCATGGGCGGCATCCGTACGATCTGCGGACTCGCTCTGCTTTATTTTATTTATATGATTCCCTTTTTTCAGACGCTGAATTTTTCCGTTCCTTATCTTCACTTTGCCAATCTTCTGCCGATCACCGATCACTCGTGGTCGGCAATACTGGAAGCGTCCTATTTCGGCAGCAAATTATTTCTCGGTTTCGACTTGATCGTCTTTTATTATCCGTTCATCAGTCAGCCCGGCAAAGCAAAAAAATGGGCATTTTTCGGCGTGCTTACCGGTTTATGTATCTATTTGAATCTGACGATTGTCGGCACCGCATTCGCCACGCAAGGAGCGCTGAATCATACGATTTGGCCGCTGCTATCGTTATTTAAAACTTTGCAGATTCCTTTTTTCAATCACGCCGAAAAATTAGCGACGCTATTCTTCGTTTGGAGTCTGGTCCCGAATATTTGCATGTATATCTGGATCGTTGTACGCGGTTCAAAGTCCATATTTCCTGCCTTTAAGCAAAAATATATCTTGATCGTCGTACTGCTGCTCGGTGCCGGGTTGTCTCTCATCATTACAAACGGCAATCAAATCCGGATGATGGGACAACTGGCCGGAACGATCGGCGTGATCGTCGCCTACTTGTATCTCCCCTTCCTGCTGATCTGTCAAAGATTTTTAAAAAAATCGAAAGGGAGGAAAAAAGCAGCATGAAACGGATACTGACGGTTTTGATCGGTTTATGCTGCCTGCTCGGCGGTTGTCTGCCGACCAATACACTCGACCAGACGTCGATGGTGGAAGCAGAAGGATTCGATTATATCGGAAACGGCAAGGTCATTGGAACAATCTACATGCCCAGCTTTGAACAAACCGGCACACAAGGCAGTCAGGGAGCCGGCCTGCCGTCAACCGCCTCAATGATCCGGACATTGTCCGGGGTGACGTACGATGGGAAATCGCTCATCGATAAGTTCCAATCGGAAGGTCAGGAGGTCATGCGTGTCGGGGCGATGAAGGCCATGCTTTTCGACAAAAAACTGGCTAAACATGGTTTAAGCCGGCAGATGTCGTTCCGCAATCGCGATCCCGATGTTCCAAGCGCCATTTCGATTGCCGTTGTCGACGGCAGTGCTAAGCAGCTACTGCGGGCGACGAACTACCAAACTCAGATTCCGGTTTCTCGTTATATCCAACACCTGATTTTGCAGAATAGCCAGCAGAATTACCCGTCGACAAATTTGCGCTATTTTCTCGACAACTATTACGGTGCGTATATGGATCCATTCATGCCTCTGATTCGAAAAAGCGGCGATCATCTGGAGATCAGGGGACTGGCACTGTTTCGCCACGATAAATACGTCACAAGCATCCCGCAAAGAAAAATGTTTCTGTTTAAAATGTTATACGAACCGTTTAATCAAGGCGTTTACGATTATCAATTGCCTAGCGGAAAGCATATTGCCCTGCGCAATGTCCAGTCGTCCGTCCGTTACCGCGTCAAAAACGGCAACGGCACTTCGCCGCGGATCGATGCCTTAGTCAACGTAAAGGGCTACATTCGGCAGGCCGACCCGAAAACGATCAGCACCACGTCCGCGGATCGAGTCGAAAAGAAAATTGCGGCCGACTTGAGCGATAATGCCGAACGGATGGTCCACAGCTTCCAGCAGAAAAAAATCGATCCATTGCGACTCGGCGACACGGTCCGCAGCTTCACCCGTCATTTCGACGGAAAAACGTGGGGCGAACGCTACCCGGCCGCCAATTTCCATTGCCGCGTCCACCTGCAAATCATTCAAACCGGCATCTCCTCCTGACCTGTGTCAGTTCAGAAGGTTTAATAAAACAGCTAAAGTCGGAAAACTCACGATCGTTGTTAAAAACGTACAGCTGGAAACAAAAGCCGGCTGCGCGTCGAACTGAATGGCGTACATGGTCGTGTTCGCCGCACTCGGCATGGCCGCCAATACGACCATGACGGCGCTGAGAACCGGACTAAAGCCGAAAGCGGCACAAAGTCCCCACGCAATCAACGGCGATACAATCAATCGCAGAAGCAAAACCAGGCCGATCTTGCCGCCGACAATTGTTTTCAGCCGAACAGTCGCCAGCTGCATACCGAGTACGACCATAATGATCGGAATTGTCGTATCGCCGACCAGCCGAATACTCTGATAAATGGTCGACGGGACCGGAAGATGCAGCTGCTGCATCGCGATGCCAATGATGACCGCATAGTTGGACGGCTGGCTCAGCACCGTCCGCATCGCCGTCCGAAAACCGCCCTTGCCGCCGGCCGCAAAGTAAACACCGAATGTTCCCATCAGCACGTTGTGAATGATCATCACCGGCATCCCGTAAAGAAAGCCTTGGTGGCCGAACGCGAACAAAACGACCGGTATGCCGAAATTACCGCTGTTGGGAAAAACCGTCGACAGCATCAACGCACCGATACTGTCCTTGTTAATGTGAAAAACTTTGACAATCAGGAAAACAATAGTGATGAGTGCAAACATAATCAGCACTGTGACAAGAAAAATCATGAGAAAACGACTGTCGATCGGCTGCTTATAAAACGTCTCGAAGACGAGTAACGGCAGTAGCAAATATACCGCCATGGTAGTAATCGGCTTAATGTCCAGCCGAAAGATTTTCTGCAATAAAAAACCGCCGGCAAAAATTAAAAGTACCGGAAATAGCACTTGCCAGAACAACTGCATGATCGACCCTTCTCTTCCCTACAGGACGTGCACGCCGCGAGTCCCTCTTAATAAATCAATTCGACTTGATGGTCCCGGGCAAAACTCAGCCATTCTTCGCCCGGATTTCGATCGGTTACTAAATAATCTGCTCGTTCCAGCGGTAAAAGATTGATCATCGCAATCTGATCGAATTTATCGTGATCTGCCACGATGACGACCTTGTTAGCCTGTTCGACCATCACACGCTTCACATCCGCATCGAAACTGTTTGACTCGGTGACCCCCTGCTTCAACGTCACCCCTTTGCATCCCAGCACAGCGACATCGACATTGTATTTTTTCAATGTGGCGATCGCTCCCGATCCAATTAACGAATAGGAAAAAGGTCGCAAATTCCCGCCTGTTGAAATTAACCGTTGATCCGGCGTCGATCCCAGCTGCAGTGCATCGATGGAATTAGTCAGGATCGTCAAGTCCTTTTTCTGCTTATAAAGTTCTTGAAGAGCGGCCAACGCAGTCGATGACGAATCGGCGACAAGCGAATCTCCATCTTTAATTAGATGAGACACCCGCCGCGCGATATATTGCTTTTCTTTCTGATTCAGCGTATTGCGTTTTTGATAGGAAATCTCCTCATTAGTATGCGAATTCAGAAAGGCACCGCCGTAAATGCGTGTGCAGAATCCTTCGTTCTCCAATTTTTCCAAGTCGCGCCGAATCGTTTCCTCCGTCACTTGAAATTGCTGTGCCAATGCCGAAACAAAGACTTTTTTATTCTTTGCCAATTCATTTTTAATACCGGCATAGCGCTCGAATGCAAGCATAGTCCTCCCCCTATCTGTTTAGCATGTTTAATAACCTGTTCATTTTATAATGAAAGGGGCGGATAAGCAATATACAGAAATAGAGACAGCCTCCTGGCCGGCATGAGGCTGTCTCAACATCGACGCTGACATGTTCAACGAAGCGGATAGTTTTAAAGTACCGTATGGAACAGAACGACTTTGCAAGGTCGATCAATAAAAGGTGACGCCAACACGTACAGATATGCTGTGATGTTACATGAAAGCGATCTGCTTCTGAGCGTATCGATTCCGCCCATCGAGCCAATTTGTTCGATTACAAAAAAGCGGAGCCCTAAAAAAAACAATGAATGAGCCCATAAGGCATCAAACAAGCCTGTCGTGAAATCTATGTTGATACGCACGATTTGTGTGTTTTCTATTCATCCTCGAAAGCTTACATTGCTAAAGCATTCTTTTCTTAATGATGAACGATCATCATCGAGCGATATAGTTCAGTAATATCCTCGACCGAAGTTTGCCGCGGATTACCGCCCGTGCAGACATCGGCCAGTGCATCTTTAGCAATGGCGGGAATGTCTTCGTCCTTCACGCCAAGCTCCGTAAGGTTCTGCGGAATGCCAACATCCTTGCCGAGCTGACGAACGGCTTCGACTGCAGCATAACGAACCTCTTCAATCGGCATCTCCTGTGCTCCGGGCACCTTCATAGCGATGGCGATTGAACGGTACTTTTCGCCGGTGTAATCTTTGTTATAATCCATCACGGTCGGAAGCAAAGCGGCGCAGGCCACACCGTGCGGTACCTGATACCAGGCGCTGAGCGGATGAGCCATACCATGTACCAGACCCAGTCCGACATTTGAGAAACCCATACCGGCAATATATTGCCCCAGTGCCATGCTTTCCCTGGCCTCTTGCTTACCGGCGACCGAATCCCGCAGTGAACGGCCGACAATTTCGATTGCTTTCAAGTGCATCATGTCCGTCAGTTCCCAGGCGCCTCTGGTTACATAGCCCTCGATTGCGTGTGTCAGCGCATCCATCCCCGTCGCTGCACATAACGACTTCGGCATGCCCATCATCAGATCGCTGTCGATGAATGCCACGACTGGAATATCGTGAGGATCGACGCAGACAAATTTACGATGATTCACTGAATCGGTAATGACATAGTTGATCGTTACTTCGGCGGCGGTACCGGAAGTGGTCGGCACAGCGAAAATCGGCACGCTCGGGCGTGCGGTCCCCGGCTCCCCTTCCAGACTGACGACATCCTCATGTTCAGGGTTGGCGGCAATAATGCCGACGGCCTTCGCCGTATCGATCGAAGAACCGCCGCCGACGGCAACGATATAATCTGCCCCCGCTTGCTTCAAGGCGGTTAATCCTTTTTTCACCACCTCAATGGTAGGATTCGCCACAATTTGATCAAACACCTCATGCGCCAGTCCCTTATCATTCAGTAAGTCAGTCACTTTCGTCGCTACGTGAAACCGGATTAAATCTTTATCCGTCATCACCAGTGCTTTGCGGAAGCCGCGCTTCCTTGCTTCCGCCGCTATTTGGGCGATGGCACCGCTGCCAAAATAGGCGGTCTCATTCAGAATCATTCGTTTAATCGCCACGTTGATTTCCTCCTTGTTTGTGATTTTATTCACAATTAATCACCCATACGGATTGGTAACCCAATCCAATATATCATAACTATTGTCAATGCGTCAAAAGCAAACTGAACAAAACACAACTCCACATATTATCCGCGAAAACACAACGTTCATCAATGGATCGCAACGCTTATTTTTTTCAAAACAACATTGTTTTATGCGCTATTGTCTCCCTAAATACTGAAAAGAAAGCATGCTCCAGGCTCAAGCGTTGTTCAAGTGTTGATCGCAATCGCGGCCAAAGGATATTCCCGATGCCAGTTATTGTCAGCCTTGCTTACAGATCGCGGATCAGCTGCGTAACGGCAATCCGTTCAGCTCAATACGCATCACCTTTTTCGTCAAGCGCCTTACCAACGTTCCCCGCACTGCCCGCTGCCATCAGAAAATATAGCGCGGCAAGTCTAGGTCCACGAGCTGCACGACAGGCTCCGTATCCTGCAATCAGAAAATATAGCGCGGCAAGTACGCTTGAAGGCCAATGGCAGCGCTTTTGCCTGCGTTCATAGCGATCGGACCGATTCCCGCTCGATGAGCTGAGGCTGATATACCTTCGATTGAACTGCTTTTTTATCGATCATATCGATGATCATTTTACCGGCATCCATTCCCATTTGCTCCTGCGGATGCCGGACCGTCGTCAACGCCGGACTGACAAAGGCTGAGAATTGATAATCGTCGACTCCGGTCACGGACAGGTCCTGGGGAACATTCAGCCCGAGTTTGTTCACAAAGTTGATCACCTTAATTGCCAGCTGATCGTTATAACAAACGATCGCCGTCGGCACAAATCCCGGCTGTTTCAACATGGTTTGCAGTTTTTTAAATAGGTTGGTTTTATTTTCTTCCGTTTGAAATATCATGATGTCCCCCATGTTGGCAATCTCCGGATGTGCCTGATAAGCTCTGATGTAACCTTTCATCCGGTTAATTCCCTGACGATCATCGACTTTAAAAATACCGAGCATCTGTTTATGCCCCTTCTCAATCAAATAATTGGTCACCATTTCGCCGACGCCGATATCGTCCATCACAAGATAAGGAATATCATCCAGTTGATCGTAAGCCGCATTAATAAACAACATTGGAATTTTCATCGACCGGATATTTTCATAGATTTTCCCATTAGTATTGGCAAGCGCACTCTTGGTCGGTTCGATAATGAGTCCCGAGAGTTCGCTTGCGATCAGATTAGTCAGGCTTTTCCGTTCTTTATCACGATTATTTTGCGTATTAGCCAACAAAATCGAATAACCGAAATTTGAAACATAATTATCGATTCCTTTAATGATATTCGGGAAGATATAGTCGGCAATATGTGTCGTGATTAAACCGATTGTCTTATTCTTGACCGACGACGATGGTTTCGAACGCCAATCGTCGACAAAAATCCCGCCGCCCTGAATGCGATAAACATAATGTTCTTGTTCGAGTTCGCCGACTGCGTGCCGCACGGTAAACCGGCTGACGTGATAGTGACTCATTAATTCGGATTCCGTCGGAAGCTTTTCATTTAATTTATAAGCACCGGAAATAATTTTTTCACAAAGATCCTGTTTGATTTGTTCATACTTTTTCGTCATCTTCTGCTCTGTTAACCCGCCTTTTGTCCGTACAAAAATAATGATACCTATAATTTATCATTATTTTTCATGAAAGAAAAGCAAAAATACCAATCGTTCCGTTCAATCCAAGGGGTATCCATTCGCTTCCGTCCGCTATGTGCAGCAAGTGCGGGCAAGCAGATGAGTGACAACAAAAAATGTGAACACCATTTCCCAGACCGAAAAAACGCCCTAAATTGACCAGGTAAATCCGGCCAAAATTTATCACCAATCAATATCCGCCGAAAGCCGTCATTAGTGTAAACGGCATGCTAATCAAAGTGGCCGTTCATAGGCCAAAAAGTAAATTGCCGCAGTCATCATTGCCCAGTAAAGCCGGCCAATCGTAAAATAAAATGGGCAGCTTTATTCTTTAAGAAACGAAGCTGCCCAAAATGAAGGAAGATGTCCATCAACCCCTATTACACGTCCAGATAACCTTCACGCGGCGTAACATGAAACGCCTTAGCAAGGTCGCTCAGCTCTTTATCGGTAATGGTTTGCAAGACCTTCCCGCCCTGTTGTTGAACAACGGACCAGATCTGGGCCGCCTTTTCGATCGTCTCGATCAGGCCGAACGCTTCATCGATTGAATCACCGGTCGCAAAGATACCGTGCTGCGGCCAGACAACCGAGCGGAAAGTGTCCAGTTTCGCCGCCGTCGCTTTGCCGATCGAGGTCGTGCCGGGAACCATCCACGGCAGAATGCCGATCCCTTCCGGAAAGACCACCAGCGATTCCGTCTGCATTTGCCAAAGCACTCGGCTCAATTGACGCTCATCAAGCGGATACGTGAAGGTCATGGCAATCAGATGCGTCGGATGGCAATGCATGACCACGCGCTGATTCGCGTCTTGTTTCAGCCGGGCCGCGTGTCCCATCAAGTGAGTGGGAAATTCACTCGTTGGCTTCCCGCCGTCATTAAAGCCCCAGAGCAGATCGACACTTTTCCCGTCCCCGGCCACTCGGACCAACCCCGTATCTCGCTCCGGAAAATCGATGATGTTTTTAAAATAACGCCCGGTTCCCGTCACCAGAAAATACCGTCCGGCCAACGCTTGGCCGTCAAAATCGATGGGGATTGTCTTCAATACGTTATTGGTATCTTCATAAGGAGCAATTTCCTCCGCCGTCAGACGATAACTGACATTACCGCCGTTGCGCTCATCCCAGCCATGATCGTACAGACGAAACGTGATCTTAGCCATTTCTTTGACATAAGGTGAATCGACAAACTTAACCATTGTACCCATCCTCCCAGTCGTTATTATCTTTTTAATAAAACATTTTTTTCATAGCTGCGAATGTCTTTCAGCCAGTCCGGGCCAACCGGAACGTCGCTCGTTTCGCAATAGTAATCCCAAACGGCGCCGAACGGATAGGACTTCAGTTCCTCAGTCAGCGCCAGACGCTTCGTATAATCGCCGTCCAGTTCGATTTTCTTCAAGTCGTCGATCGGTGACAGCAGCGCCATCAGCAGCGCTTTTAGCGTTGCCCGTGCGCCGACAATCCAGGCGGCCAGACGATTGATCGTCGCATCGAAGAAATCGAGGCCGATGTTCGTCTTGCCAAGCTCATTGTCGCGTACCAGCGAGCGGGTAATGCGAATCAGCGCATCGTCGAGAATGACAACGTGATCGCTGTCCCAGCGGACCGGCCGGGAAACGTGCAACATCAACCCTTTGCCGAACGGTAGAAAAGCGGAGAACTTGTCGGAGACGTCTTCGGTCGGGTGGAAGTGGCCGGCATCGATCGTCCACAGCTTGCCCCGCGTCAGCGCGTAAGCCATGTAGAACTCGTGCGAACCAACCGTATAGGACTCGACGCCCGTTCCGAACAGTTTACCTTCAATCGCTTCAATGGTGTACTTTTCGGGAATTTTTTCCGCCATGATTTGATCGAGCGAATCAATCAGGCGCAAACGCGGCGACAGTTTATCGATCGGGTTGTCCTTATAGCCGTCGGGAATCCAGAAGTTGTTAACCGATTGCTGGCCCAGCTGCTGACCGAAGTATTCGGCAATCCTGCGGCTACCTTTGCCGACTTCGATCCAGAAATCACGGATCGACGGATCGGAACTCGCCAGGGTAAAACCGCTGGCCGATTTCGGATGTGAGAAGAATGTGCCGTTCATGTCCAGGCCGACGCCTTCCTGTTTCGCCCAGTCGACCCACGATTGGAAATGACGCGGCTCCAACTGATTCAGGTCTACCTTTTCATTCGTGTCGGCATAAATGCTGTGCAGCTGAACTTTATGCTTGCCGGGGATCAGCGACAGCGCTTCGTGCAAATCTTTCTGCAGTTCGCCGACCGTCCGCGCCCGTCCCGGATAGTTACCGCTGACGGAAATCCCGCCGGTTAACGCTTGATTCGGGAAGAGAAAACCGAGGACATCGTCGCCTTGCCAGCAATGGATCGACAGTTTGATTTTTTTCAACGCGTCGATCGCCTGCTTTGTGTCGACGCCGATCGTCGCATAGCGTTCTTTTGCCAGCTCATACGCCTTGGTTACATTATCAGCCATCATGAATACTCCCTTTCATTCTAATTAATCGAGATGGAATACTTCCTGCAGATCCAGTGCTACCGGGCTGTTGTCCGGATGGGTTTTCATCAGCGGTTTCATATAGGCCCACCACTTCTTGCAGATGTCAGTCTCGGCGATGGCATTATATTTCGCAACATCCGATACTTCCAGGTAAGCAAACAGCTCGCCGTTTTCCTTATTGAGAAAAATCGAATAGTTCGTCGCTCCGTGATCCTTTAATGCTTGTTTCATCTCCGGCCAGAGCGCAGCGTGACGCTTCTGGTACTCACCGTAAAAATCCTTGTAGAGATACATAATCTGACCGATGCGTGGCAAAAGAGTTCATCTCCTTTCAATAAAATGCTTATAGCTGTCCAATACGCCGGCGTACCGGCCTGCCTCCGGCCGATAGGTCTCGATTGGGAATGAACGGGCCGTCAGTTTGCGGGCTTCCGCCACGTTGCGTACTTCGCCGGAGCTAATCATCTGCACCAGTAGATTGCCGATTGCCGTCGCTTCGGACGGGCCCGCCTTCACTGTCATTCCGGCCAACGTGCTGGTCAGTTGATTCAGAAAAGCGACATTGCTGCCGCCGCCGACAATATGCAGGACATGAATCGGCTGTTTGATAATTTGGGCCAGTTTTCCCAGTTCATTAGCATAAAACAAGGCCAGATTACAATAGGCGGCGGCGACCAATTCGCCGGTCGTTTGCGGAACCGGCTGCCCGGTTTCCCGGCAGTAGGATTGCAACGCCCCGATCATGCTTGGCGGATTGGCAAACCGCGGATCATTGACGTTGATGAACTGTTGAAACGGTTTGACCCGCGTCGCCTGAGCAGCCATTTCCGCGAAAGAATCTCTGTTGTTCTGCTCGCGGCGAATACACTGGACGATCCACAAACCCATGATGTTTTTCAGAAAACGATAGGTTCCGTAAGCTCCCCATTCATTCGTATAGTTTTCGCGAAATGCTTCCGGCCCGTTTTCCGGCACATTGAGCTCTTTGCCCAGCAGCGACCAAGTACCCGAGCTGAGGAAGGCCCAGTCGTCGCCCTGCCCCGGCGTCCCGACCACAGCCGAGGCCGTATCGTGCGTTGCCACCGTGATCACCTCACAGTCGGGTAAATCGTAGCGGAGCCGCCACGTATGACGGATCGGCCCCAGTACCGTACCGGACTCGACTAGGCGCGGAAATTGTTCCGGATAAACATTTACTTTCGCCAGTAGATCTTTGTCGAACAGTCCCTCCCGCAGATTCAGCATTTGTGTCGTCGAAGCGTTAGTGACTTCGGTCACGGCGTTGCCGGTCAGCACATAGCCGATATAATCGGGAATCATTAAGATACGATCTGTTTTTTTGAGATCGTCTTTATTTTCCTTGTACAACTGATACAACGTGTTCAATTCAAGAAACTGGATACCGGTTTTTTTGTAAATATATTCTTTCGGCAGATCGGCCGTCAGCTCCTGGATCGCATGATGCGTCCGTTGATCGCGGTAACTGATCGGATTTTGAATTTTTCGACCGTCCATACCCACGAGCACATAGTCAACCGCCCACGTATCGATCCCGACTTTCGCTTTATCCACACCCAGTTTTTTTGCCTTTTCCAGACCGATGAAAATTTCATGAATTAACTGGTCAATCGCCCAGCGATCATGTCCCTTTTCTTTCGTAAATCCATTGGCAAAACGATGAATCTCTTTCAGTTCCAATTTTTTCCGATCATCCAATCGACCGAGAATCAGGCGGCCGCTGGAAGCACCGATGTCGACTGCGATGTAATTATTCATCCACCATCACCTCCGGGCAAAAACGCCCGTTCCTCCTCTCACGATCCAAAGCAAACATTTGTTATTCGACATTTTTCCCATAACGTTCTTCGGTAATCTGCTGCAGCGATTTTCCTCTAGTTTGCGGCGTCCAGACCGTGCCGATCAAAAGCGAGATCAGCAGCAATACGATCATAAACGTCCCGGCAATCGTAAATTTAAGCTGATCGAGAATGACCGGGAAAATAATCGACCAAATACCGGCACTGCCGCGGACCAGGAAGAACATAATTCCCTGAGAAGCCCCTCTGACGCTTGTGGGAAACAACTCTGTCGCCCACAATGCATAGAAAGCTTGGGCACCAATGCCTGCCGAAACACCCCACAAGATGACGAATGTCCATAATGCCGGCCAGCTCATTTGAAAATAGGTCAGGACGACCCACGCTGCCAGTGCCAGTGCCGCGCCGGCAAAGAACAGCCAACGCTGATTGACTTTATCGCCAAGCGGAACGAACAGAACATAAGTCGCTACTGCTGTCAAAATCCAAAGGACAGCCTGAAGCATATTTGCCTGCAAATTACTTAACCCGCCGACCGTCGCATACACATAGGGCATAAAGAAGCCCATTGCGCCGGCTACTAAGTTCCAGAACATGTACACACCGACTAGAAACAAGAGTGATTTAACACTGACGGCATTGGCAAACAGTCTTCTGTATGGATGAGACTTTTGCGCAGTCCCCGCTGCCTGCTTCTTCTTCTGTTCAACCCAGATCTTCGATTCGTTCAGCTGACGCTGCAGCAACCATGCAATAAACGCCACAATGAATAACGAACCAAAGATAATCCGGTTGCCGAGCAAGCCAAGCGGTGAGAAAATGATACCGAGAATAAAGATGATCGCCGGCCCGCATGACCAAGCAAATTGTGAAACGCCGATATGCTTGGCTCGATTGGTTTCATCGGAAATTTCCGAGATATAGGTCCAGGAAGCCGGGACCCCGATGCCTACCGCAATGCCGGTAATGAAAAATCCGACAAGCAGCATTGGAAAATTAATCGAAAACATAATAATTGCGACGCCCAGCATATAAATCAGCATATTGTAAGTGTAAATTAACTTACGTCCGTATTTATCCGCCAGACGCCCGCCGATTAACGCCCCGACAGCCGATCCGAACGCGTTAGCGCTGATGGCGCCAAGTAGGCCGACCTGCAGACTATTTAGATTTAATTCCTGAGCCCATAACGTTAACCCGCTAGCCCCGGCAACAATTGAACCGGAATCCAAATAGTTGGTCAACGAGACGGACACCGTTGCTTTCCAACTTTTATTGTCGGTTGCCGTACCGTCACTCATCATTTTTACCTCCCAACATTTATCATCAGCAAGCGCTTACATCAATCGCTTACATCTATTATTAAACAATCTTTTTAATTGTGGTACAATATCTGTCTCTTATACACATCTGACGCTGCCGACGAAT
>UQRJ01000026.1 GCA_900543345.1 uncultured Sporolactobacillus sp.
GAAAGTTGCTCCGAATTCGAGAAAGTTGCTCCGAATTCGAGAAAGTTGCTCCGAATTCGAGAAAGTTGCTCCGAAAAAGAGGGCCGACGCTTCGCCGGCCCTCTTTTTTACATATTATGACTGGAATCCCTTAGCTCAATCTGCGGATGTTTTTGCTTGAACCATCGCAGCGCGAAATCATTTTCGAAGATGATCACCGGCCGCTCTTTATAATCGGTAACAATCAAGTAATCGGAGTTTCGCCGCAGCTTTTCAGCGTCGTCGCGATCGGCGATCCATTTGGCAATTTGATGCGGCATCCGCTCAATATCGAGTTCGACACCGTATTCCGCCTGCATGCGATAAACGAAAACGTCGAATTGCAGTGTGCCGACGACGCCGAGGATTGTTTCTTCATACGGCGTCCGATACACCTGAATCGCACCTTCCTGAGCCAGCTGGCTGATTCCTTTCAGGAAGTGTTTCTGCTTCATCGCATTTTTTGCACGGACTTTGGCAAAATGTTCTGGAGCAAATTGCGGCAGTGCACCGAAATTAAAGGTTTCCTTTTCAGCGCAGACTGCGTCGCCGATTTGATAAATACCGGTATCGTACAGACCGACGATGTCGCCCGGGTACGCTTCTTCGATTAACTCACGACTGTCGGCAAAGAACTGCTGTGGTTGAGCCAGTTTCAACGGTTTGCCGGTGCGGTCCTGATAGACAATCATTCCCTTGTGAAACGCCCCGGAGACGATCCGTAGAAATGCGATCCGATCACGATGCGCCGGGTTCATATTGGCCTGAATTTTAAAGATAAAGCCGGAGAAGCGGGGATCGTCGGGGCGAATCACTCCGGTACTCGAACGGCGGGGCTGCGGCGGCGGAGCCAGTTTTAGAAAATGCTCCAGAAATGTCGGTACCCCGAAACTGGAAATCGCACTGCCGAAAAAGACCGGCGTCTGTTTGCCGTGCTCGATCGCTGCAAAATCGAACGCGTTGCCTGCCTCATCAAGCAGCGTCAGATTTTCCTGCAGCTGACCGAGTGTGTAGTCGTCGACCGTTCCCTTGAGGATATTGCCGAGTTCATCAACCTCGCCGAGTTGCTGCACCTGGCGTTCACGTTTTTCGTTATACCATTCGATCTTGTGCTCGCGCCGATCGTAAACACCGCGGAACGTATTACCCATGCCGATCGGGTAATTGATCGGAAACGTTTCAATTCCGAGCACGTCTTCGATTTCTTCAAACAACTCGAGAGGATCTCTGCCTTGGCGGTCCAATTTGTTGATAAACGTAAAAATCGGTATCCCCCGCTCACTGCATACCTTAAACAGCTTGATCGTCTGCGGTTCGACGCCTTTAGCCGCGTCAATGATCATGACGGCGCTGTCGACGGCCATCAGTGTCCGGTACGTGTCTTCACTGAAGTCCTGGTGTCCCGGTGTATCGAGAATATTGATTCGATAATGTTCATATTCGAACTGCATCACACTGGAGGTCACAGAAATACCGCGCTTCTTTTCCAGCTCCATCCAGTCCGATGTCGCAAATTTTTCCGCTTTCCGTGATTTAACTGCGCCGGCCGTCCGGATCGCGCCGCCAAGTAGCAGTAATTTTTCCGTCAGTGTCGTCTTCCCGGCATCCGGGTGCGAAATAATCGCGAACGTCCGCCGACGTTTAATTTCATTCTGAAGCTTCGTCATCTTTTCCTCCTGGATCATCGGCTTCTCACGCCGGAAAAAGGGACCTTCGCCGCCCGGTCCGAACATGCAGGCGAATGTCCCTTCTCAATCTCTATTCACAGTATATGCCAATCCGGCAGGAAACGAACCGCTTCACTTGCCGACCAGTCCGTGGACGCGATCCATCACTTGTAATTTCAGCTCGTCGAACGTGCGATCGCGGTCGGTTGCGTCTTCACCCTTCACGCCGAAGTAAAATTTGATCTTCGGTTCGGTGCCTGACGGCCGCATGCAGAACCACGCTTCATTATCGAGCTTGTACTTAAGGACATCCGACACCGGCAAAGTGATTTGTGTCTGCTTGCCGGAGGCGACATCGGTCGCGATTGACTTTTTATAATCTTCGATCGTAACAACTTTAGCGCCCGCCGCTTGAACCGGCGGCTGAGCACGAAAATCGTTCATAATCGCGGCGATTTCTTCTTTACCGCTGATCCCCTTCAGCGTCAGCGACTCAAGGCCTTCCTTATAATAACCGTACTTTTTGTAAATTTCCTGCAGCGCATCATAAACCGTCATGCCTTTTGATTTATAATAAGCGGCGACTTCGGCAGCGAAAACAGCAGCCTGCACCGCGTCCTTATCGCGAACAAACGAACCGATCAGGCAGCCGTAACTCTCTTCGTAACCGAACAAGAAAGTGTGCTTGCCGCTTTCTTCGAACTGATGGATTTTTTCACCGATAAACTTGAATCCCGTCAGCGTGTCGATCGTTTGAATGCCGTAAGCGGCGGCAATCGTCCGGCCGATTTCCGACGTGACGATCGTTTTGACAACGACGCCATCGGCCGGCAGCGTCCCCTTGGCCTTACGCTGCGAAAGCAAATACTCCAGCAAAACGGCACCGGTTTGATTGCCGGTCAGCACCGTATACTCGCCGGCCTCATTTTTCACCGCCAAACCGAGCCGGTCGGAATCGGGATCCGTTCCGAGCAGGATATCCGCGTCCAGCTTTTTGCCGTATTTGATCGCCAGCGTAAACGCGGCGTGTTCCTCCGGATTCGGCGATTGAACCGTCGAGAACTCGGGATCCGGATTCGCCTGCTCCTTAACAATCGTTACGTTGGTGAAACCCCATCTTTTTAGCCCGTTAACCACCGGATGATAGCTTGTCCCGTGCAGCGGAGTAAATACAATGCTCAGATCCGAGCCAACCTTTTGAATGATATCCGGGTTTAGCGACAGCGTCTTTAACTTTTCCTGATATGCCTCGTCGACATCCGGGCCAAGTACATGAATCAGATCCTTGTTTTTCAGTTCCGCCTCGTCGCCAACTTCGACCGTCAGTTCGTCTGCCACCGATTCAACGTAGTGCGTGACTTCGTCGGCCTCTTTCGGCGGGACTTGGCCGCCGAACTGATCATAGACTTTATAGCCGTTATACTGCGGCGGATTGTGACTGGCCGTAATCACGACGCCGGCGAAAGTATGCAAGTAACGGACGGC
This sequence comes from uncultured Sporolactobacillus sp., assembly GCA_900543345.1. Taxonomy (GTDB): domain Bacteria; phylum Bacillota; class Bacilli; order Bacillales; family Sporolactobacillaceae; genus Sporolactobacillus. The sequence goes on from UQRJ01000026.1 coordinate 3,171, forward strand.
AAACGATAATATCGGCGTCGGGCGCAGTGAATCAAAGATATAGGTTTTGATGCCGTGCGCACCGAGCGTCTTGGCCGCCTCAAGCGTAAACTCGCGCGAATAATGACGCGGATCGTGCGCAATAACAACGCCGCGCCGGACCGCCTCACTGCCGGCATGTTCGATGTAGCGGGCCAATCCTTCTGTCGCCTTGCGTACCGTGTAAATATTAAGACGGTTCGTGCCCGGCCCGAGTTCGCCGCGCATGCCGCCGGTGCCGAATTCCAGATCTTTATAAAAGCAGTCTTCCAGTTTTATCGGATCGCCAGCCATCGCTGCCAACTGCTGCTTTAATTTTGGATCGAGATTCGCAGCGGCTTTCCATTTTTCATAAACTGTTTTCCAGCTCATTTTACCACCCCATTCATTCGTCCTGATAACATCCTTCTTTATTATATAACAAAAAAGAGGGAAAACACCGTCATTATCAGCGGATCTGCCCGGTTAGTTGGCGCGGGTAACCGGCGCCAGATAGTCAATCAACCGGCTAAGAGAAATATTTTGCAGTGATTTGAAGCAGCCGTCGACATGACCGAACGGCATCTGTTTTGTCACGGCATTGGGAACGGCAATGCAATACAGGCCTGCTTTTTTCGCCGCCAGCGAGCCGTTGAACGAATCTTCAATTGCAATGGCCTCCTTCGGTTCTACGCCCAGCCGCTCCAGCGACTGGCGGTAAAGTGCCGGATCCGGCTTGACCCTCAATACATTATCCGATGATTGAATACTGGAAAAATAATCGGCAATCCCCAGTCGTTTCAAGTGTCGATGGGTCCAGGAGCCCGACGAACTCGTGGCCAGGCCGATCTTCAATCCAAGTACCCGCGCCTGATCGAGCAAGCTTTTTACCCCCGGCAGCACTTCTTCCTTGTCGACCAACTGCCGAAATAGCCTGTCCCGTTCGGCATAGAATGCCGAACGGTCGATGGAGCGGCCGCTTTTTTTCTGCAGGAATGCTACTGAATCAAACCCATTCTGCGTACCGATGGCCTGACTCCAAACGCTGAGCGGCAAATCAACACCATAACGGTGAAACATTTGCAACATGACCACATACATGATCCGTTCGCTATCCAGAATTACGCCGTCAAAATCAAAAATGATAGCTTTTATCATCCGATTCAACCTTTCTTAGCTAACTTCCTATCCATTTTACCATGAAGACGACCGCTTGAGAAAAATATTGTCGAAACGTCACCCGCCACTATTTTGAAAAAAAGAGAAGTAGCCGTCAAGTTCCCGCAGCCGCCGGCATAGATTGAATGTATCCACCTTTTCGGCGAAGAACAAATCTAGGAGGGATCGGCCGTGAAAAATTTTCTCATCTCCGAAGAGCAATGGGACCTTCATCGGAAGGGGCAACAGGACCAACGGCGGCATGCGGAAAAGGTGCGCGAAGCAATTAAAAACAATCTGCCGGATCTAATCAGCAGCGAGAGCATTATTCTCTCCGACGGCAAGAAGATGACACGCATCCCGATTCGCTCACTGGACGAGTACAAGATCCATTACAACTACGAAAAGGCTAAACATGTCGGCCAGGGCAACGGCGACAGCAAAGTCGGCGACGTCATCGCTAAAGCGCCCGGCAAGCAGCAGGCAGGGCGAGGGCCCGGCAAGGGAAACGGTGCCGGCGACCGCCCGGGCATCGATTATTTTGAAGCCGACGTTTCGATTATGGAACTGGAGCAACTTTTCTTCAAAGAACTGGAGCTGCCCCATCTGAAACGCAAACAGGAGCCGGATATAACGGCCAACAGTATCGACTATCGCGATATCCGCCGCAAAGGACTGATGGGTAACATCGACAAGCGGCGGACCATCCTTTCGGCGATCAAGCGCAATGCCCGGCAAGGAAAAGCGCAGATCTACCCGATCCATGAAGAGGACCTGCTTTTTAAAACATGGGAAACCATCGTCAAACCGGAAAGCCGCGCCGTCGTCCTCGCACTGATGGACACAAGCGGATCAATGGGCGTTTGGGAAAAATACATTGCCCGCAGTTTCTTTTTCTGGATGACCCGCTTCCTGCGGACCAAATACGATAAAGTTGTCATCCGTTTCATTGCCCACCACACCGAAGCCACCATTGTCAGCGAAGAAGAATTTTTCTCCAAGGGAGAGAGCGGCGGCACGATTTGCTCCTCAGCCTATGTTAAAGCACTGGAGCTGATTGATGCCCACTATCCGCCGGCGAAGTTCAATATCTATCCCTTTCATTTTTCCGACGGCGACAACCTATCGTCCGACAATCCGAAGTGCATCCGGCTCGTCAATGAGCTCATGACCCTCACCGATTTTTTCGGCTACGGCGAAATCAATCCGTATCATCGCTCCAGTACTCTGATGAATGCTTATCGAAATATCAATAATAAAGCTTTTCACTCGTTTATTTTGAAACAAAAAAGCGATGTCTATCACGCCATGAAACACTTTTTCAAAAAAGAACCGGAGAGCATGGCGATGTAAGGAAAAAAGGAGTTGCGCGCTATATTGGTGCCGAGAAGCACAGAAATCAGAAATGAACGGAACGCACGCGGCATCGCCGTACTGCAAGCCGGACAGCATGGCGCTGCACCGGTAAATGAACACTATCCCCAAGAATGCGGAAAGTAAAAAGAACGAACACCCGCCGCTTCACGGCGCCGACCCGCTCGGTCCGGCAGGTGGCTGCGGATATCCGTTCTTTTTCGCGCGGGTGCGGTCACCCCGACCCACGCAGCTTTTTGTTTACATCTTCGCTGACCCGATTTAGCATTTAAAAAAACCGCTTCGCTCGATTTAAAGCATCTGTCCGCCGATACGTGGCGGCTCCGCTTGATTCAGAGCAACGCTGCTCCGATAGACGTATTGCGGTCGATGCGAAGCAACTCCGCTTCGGAGCGATTCTGCATCGCTTAAGGACATCTTCGGCCGATGCGGAAAGCAATTTATCCGCTGATTAGGGATAATTTCGCCCCGTCAAAGGCTCCCTTGCTCAGTTCCTCGATCCGGAGCAACCGCATCAATTTGTCAAGCCACGGCGGCGAACATCATCAAGGATCCGGCCGACCGACGCTTCAAGCGTCTGTTCGGCCGTTTTGACGATCAATTCTGGATGCAGCGGCGCTTCATAGGGAGCGTCGATACCGGTAAATTGTTTGATTTCGCCGCGGCGGGCCCGCTTATACAGCCCTTTCGGATCACGACGTTCACAAATATCGATCGGGCAATCGACGTAGATCTCGATGAACCGGCCGGGATCGATTAGCCGGCGGACGGCGTCGCGATCGGCGCGATACGGCGAGATAAAGGCAGTCAGCACAATCAGTCCGGCGTCGGCAAATAATTTCGCTACTTCGCCGATGCGGCGGATGTTCTCGCGGCGGTCTTCGGGACTGAAGCCGAGATTACGGTTCAGTCCGTGGCGGATGTTGTCGCCGTCGAGCAGATAGGTATGTATGCCGCGGCGGTAGAGAGCCTGTTCGGCGGCAACGGCGAGCGAAGATTTGCCGGAACCGGACAACCCGGTAAACCAGAGCACCGCACCGCGGTGGCCGTTCAACGTTTCACGATCGACGTGGGAGACTTTTGTTTTCTGCCAAGTAATGTTCGTTGCTTTCGTTTCCAAGAATCCGTTCACTCCTAAGTCAACCAGACAAGTTTTATCATCACGGTCGCAATGACCATGCAGATCAGATTTAACGGGATTCCGACTTTCACATAATCGGAAAAACGATAGCCACCCGGTCCGTAGACAATCAGATTCGTTTGGTAGCCGATCGGCGTCGAGAAGGCGGCGGAAGCAGAAACTGTTATCGCTACGATACAACTCATCGGCGCAATCTGCAATTGATCGGCAATCTCCAAGGCGATCGGGAACATCATCACCGCCGTCGCATTGTTTGATAAAATTTCCGTCAGCAGATTGGTAATTAGGTACAATAAAGCGATGGCTGCCAGCACCCCCGCCGGTCGGGCGGCATCGACGATTAATCGGCCGAGAAAAGCGGCCGCACCGCTGTTCTGCATTGCCGCGCCGATGCCGAACGTGCCAGCGACCAGAAGCAGCACGTCGCACTGGATCGAACGACGGATCGTTTCGGTAGTCAGGCAGCGTGTGGCCAGCAGAAAGACGATCGCCAGCGCCAGCGCTTTGATTAACGACAGCACACGAAATACGACGAGCAGGACCGCCGTGACAAAGGCCACCGCCGACAGCACACCTTTCCGGTCGCTGCGATGAAGGACGGCCGGTGCTTTCAGCGGTGTTGTCAGATAAAAATCACCGCCGCCCGTCGCCCGCCGGCCGAAGTCCGGACCGACGAGCAGCAGTAAGATATCGCCGGGCTGTAATTTGATATCGCCGATTTTACGGGCGATCCGCTCGCCGGCACGGTGTACGGCAATGATGGCGGCATCGAAACGGGCGCGAAACCCGGAATCTTTGATACTCTGATTGATCAAATCGGAACGATCGGAAATAACCGCCTCGATCAGCTGCGTTTTGCCGTTTTTCAACTGATCGAGCGTCAGACCGGAGCCGGTTTCCATCTCCAGCCCCTTGCGTTGCTGCAACTCGGCAATCGTTGACACCAAGCCGGCCAGAATCAGTCGATCGTCGATGCACACGCGTGTATCTGCCGTCACTGGTGCAATCCGTTCTTCGCCGCGAATGATTTCCATTAAATACAGGCCTTTGAGTCGGCGCAGACCGACTTCGGCGACCGTCCGGCGATCGTCGGGAAAATCGCGAGTGACAACCATCTCCGCCAGGTAACTGCGGCGCTGCGTGTCGACGGTATGCGTCATCGCCGGCCGGTTGGGCAGCCACTTATAGCCGATCGTCACAATGTAGATCAATCCGGCAATCGAGATCGGCAGGCCGACGACGCCGAGGTCGAATAGACCCATACCGGTCATCCCGCGGCTGGTCATCAATCCCTGAACGACCAGATTCGTCGAAGTGCCCATCAGCGTCATCGTTCCGCCGAGCACCGTCGCATACGATAATGGAATTAAAAATTTCGACGGCGAAAAGCCGCGTTCCGTGCACCAATGTTGCACGATCGGCGTCATCGTCGCCACGATCGGCGTATTGTTAATGAACGCCGAGACGCCGGTAATCGGCAGCAGCAGCCGCAGCAACGCCTTGCGGCCGCTCGCCTTGCCGGTCAGCCGGTTGAGCAGCCGATCGGCCAGTCCGCTCGATTCAATGGCGCCGGCAATCACGAACAATAGGGCAATCGAAAGCACGCCGTCGTTAGCGAAACCCTTGAGCACGTCGCTCGTAGAAATAACGCCGGCAATCAAAAACAGCGCAACGGTTGTCAAAATAATCGTATTCGGCGGCGCGGCTTCTCTGGCGAGCAGAACAATCATCACCGCGATCGCGAGCAGGACAAAGGCGATTTGCACGTCGCCGGTCAAAAAATTTTTAATGCTCTCAACGTGTCGCACGAGTTGGAGAAGGGCGATTTGCACGTTCATTCACCGTCGTTGTGCCGACGCATGCCTTTCACCAATACATCTGCCACTTCTGGACGGGTAAATTCTTTCGGTGGTTTCTCGCCTCGCCGCAGCATCGCCCGAACTTTTGTCCCGCTGAGGTAGATGTGATCTTCTTTAGCGTGCGGGCACGTTTTCTCGGTCGCCATATTGCCGCACTTTCTGCAGTAAAAAGCGTAATCGAATTTGAGGATCGTCATGCCGAGCTCGTCCTCGACTTGCGAAATCAACTCCTGGGCCGCGTATGTGCCGTAGTAGTCGCCGACACCCGCATGGTCGCGCCCGACGATAAAATGGGTGCAACCATAATTTTTGCGGACGATTGCGTGCAGAATGGCTTCGCGCGGGCCGGCGTAGCGCATCGCCGCCGGATAGATCACCAGTCGGACACGGTTCCGCGGATAATAATGGTCGATCAACACTCGATAACTTTGCATCCGCACGTCCGCCGGCACGTCGTCACTTTTCGTTTCGCCGACGAGCGGATTGAGCAGCAGGCCGTCTACCAACTCGAGCGCGCATTTCTGCAGATATTCATGGGCGCGGTGAATCGGATTGCGCGTCTGGAAGCCAACGATCGTCTTCCAGCCCAGCTCGGCAAACATTCGCCGCGTTGCACGCGGATCTTTATAATAGGCCTTGAATTGTTCGTGCGCCGGCCGCCTGAGCAACGAAATCGGCCCGCCAAGATTGATGTCGCCGCGCCGATAGAGTTTTTGCACGCCGGGATGGGCCGTGTCGGTCGTGCCATAGACGAGGCGGGCCTCCGCCGTTTTATCGTACGAGTATTTTTCCGCCAGCCGCAGCGTCCCGTAAATCGTTCCGTCCCGTCCTTTCAGCGCCACGTCTGCACCGATCGGCAACCGCTCTGCCGCAGCGGCCGACACGGACAGCGTAATCGGAATGCTCCACAGCACGCCGCTTGCCAAATGCATGTGATGCACTACGCCGTCGTAATCTGCTTGACCCATAAAACCGGTCAGCGGGCTGAAACCGCCGATGCCGATCAGTTCCAGATCGGAAATGCTCCAGTCGGAAATTATCAGCGACGGGAGCGCCGATGCGGCCTCCAGCTGTCGCGGATCGCTCGATTCCCTATCGACCAAAATGCCGCCATGTGCCCGAATACCTTCATATTCCGTCATAATCATCATCCGTCCCCTACTCATGTAGATTGTTTTTACTTCGGCCGATCCTCCTTGCCCGTCGCTTTCTGCCGCGGCGGATCGCGATACAGCGGACCGTAATCACGCAAATACGCCCGGTAGAGCCGCACAACTTCGGCATGAAAAGCGGGCAGGTTCAGCTCGCTTTGTGATTGTGCGGCGTCGCGGACAAACAGATACAACTCTTTCACATCGTCACCGATCGCGTCCGACTGCAGAAATTGTTCGCGAAAAAAACCGCTGCCGCTGTGCATATAATTCGGATCGATGAACCGATCGATCTGCTGCTGCAGCTTGGCATCGTCCGCCGTCCATGGTAACTCGAGCGTAGCGAAGATGCGATGCAGGCATTTCAGCGGCTGGCCGAACAATTCCTCGTACGGAACGATCACCCGCTTCTTCCCGAACGTATCGTGAAGCGACAGCAGCGTCCGGATCTGCCACTGCCGCAGCGACCACGTCCGGTCGGTGCCCCAGCCGGCTCGCTTGTACGAGTGCAGCACATCGAGCGGATTGCGAATCATGATCACAAAATGCGGCTCAACGCCAAGCTCCTGCAGCACCGCCTTCCACAACGCCAGGTAATCGTTCATCCGCGGATCTTTTACGACCCAGAGCGGCCGATCGGCAAACTCATGACGCAGATAATCGGTCAATTCGCGGCGAATCGGCATAATTTTAATACTCCGTTCGTAACCGGTCGCCGCCGGTCGATAGCGGATCTTGCCGCCAATCTTTTTATGCAAATCGATAATCCGCGTATTTTCAAAATAGCCCTTCGGATTTCGCCGCCTGTTCGGTCCAAGTAACTTGCCCTCCCCCAATTCCGCCCCGGCGTAACTGAGACATCGGGTTAATACCGATGTACCAGAACGGCCATTACCGAGTACCAGAATCGCCCGGCTTCTCAGGAACTGTTCTTTTTGCCTTCGACGCAGGCCGGGTATGCCTCCAATTAAAACTGATGCGATCTTGTAACGGCTTAGCTTATGCATTCACTGCAACCCCTTTCCACTTCGACTTGATATAAGTCATCATAAGGGGCATTTATTAAAAAAAAATTAAAATAGTTGGCCTTTCTTCGATAAAGCGTTCATATTCAGGGGACTCAAAAAATCCGAAGATCATTGCTTCTTCGGATAGGCATACTTACTATTCAAATCAAATTAGAAAATTCGATAAGCCCAAAGTGATTTTGCGCCGGCACCTGCCCTCAGCGCATCAATTGACAAAAACAATGATTATTTTTCGCTAATCCCGTTCGGCAAAATGCTTCAATACCGATGGATGATTCCGAAGCGTTTCAGCGGCCAGTAACGCAAGTCGACTTTGCCGACAACTTCCTTTTCGCTAATAAAATGATAAGGCAACGCCCGGCTATCGATGCTGTTGCGCCGATTGTCCCCCATCACAAACAGTTTCCCTTTCGGCACGCGTGATTTTCCGGTCAGTCCCTTCAGCGTAAAATTCCACGTGAGCTGTCCAGTCAAGAGCTGCCGTTTGTATTGATCGAGAAACGGCTCATCGACCGGCTTATCATTGATATAGAGGCGGTCATTCGTGTAGCGGATCGTATCGCCGGGCAATCCGATGACTCGTTTGACATAATCATCGTTTTGCGTCGCGTGAAAAATAATGACGTCGAAGCGTTTCGGCTCGGCAAAACGATAGTTAATTTTATTGACAATCAGTCGATCTGAATTGTGCAGCGTCGGCATCATCGACGGCCCGTCGACGATATAGTTCCCCAGAATAAAAGTTCTTACAATCACGACGATTAAAATAGCAAGGCCGATTGCCTTGAACCAGGCGAAAAATTCATTTCTCTGTTTCGGTTTACTCGTCATTCCAACGGACTCCCTATGGCCTCATTCCCGGTTTGCAGCGGGTGATGCAGCATGTCTCTCTTTAATGTACACAAACAAGGCCTGCTTCTCAAGAATCCGGCCGCTAAAAAATTCAATGGCGGCAAGCGACGGCCTGCGAAAATAACAGATTCGCGGCAAGCGGCGCGGGCGACAAACCGGCCAGCCGCCAGTTGCCGGCGGGCCAGTAACGCAGGTCGACTTTGCCGACCACCTGATTCTCATTGACAAATCCGAAGAAGCGGCTGTCCTCACTATTACGGCGATTATCGCCCATCACCCACAGCATGTGTTTCGGTACGCGCATTTTTCCTGTTTTTCCTTTTATGCTAAAATTCTCCGTCAGTTTCTCCCGTGCAGACAACCGTTTTTTATAGGCATTTAAATAAGTTTCTTTTACCGGCTTCCCATTCACGTAAAGCCGGTCGTCCCGATAGGAGACCGTATCGCCCGGGAGGCCGATAATCCGTTTGACATAATCCTCGCTCGCCGTCGCATGAAAAACGATGATGTCGAACCGATGCGGTGCACCGACACGATACGCCATTTTATTGACGATCAGACGGTCGCCGTTCTTCAGGGTCGGCATCATCGATTCGCCTTTGACAATATAATTGCCGATCAAAAACTGGCGAGCCAGAATGACGATGAGCAAAGCAACTAAAATCGAACGGATCCAGCTCCATAGTTCTTTCATTGTACGTGTCATATCCTCCCGGTTACAGAGGCGCCGCCCGCATAGCTTGGATCGGGCTCAAATCACTCAGCGGTTGAGTAGGCTGCCTACATATCTTAATAATTCGTTGGCTGACGTCGTATTGTAGCCGTATTCATCGACAAGACGGGCGATCACTTCATTGACCCGTTTCAGCTGCGTCTCGTCCGGCGTTTTGCTGGACGTTGTAATTTTTACAACGTCTTTCAGATCGGCGAACAGCTTCTTCTGAATCGCTTCTTTCAGCCGCTCATGCGATTGGTAGTTGAATCGTTTCCCCTTTCGTGCGTAGGCGGAAATGCGGATCAGGATTTCTTCGCGGAATGCCTTTTTCGCATTTTCGGAGATGCCGATTTGTTCCTCGATCGAACGCATCAGCTTTTCGTCCGGATCGATTTCGTCACCGGTGATCGGATCAAAAATTTTGTTGCTGTTACAATACGCTTCGACATTGTCGAGATAATTATCCATCAACGTTTTGGCCGACTCTTCAAACGAATAGACGAACGCCTTCTGCACTTCCCGCTTGGCCAACTCGTCATATTCGCGCCGAGCCACCGCGATAAATTCCGTATAACGTTTGCGGCTCTCATCAGTGATCGACGGGTGCTGGTCGAGACCGTCTTTGATCGAGCGCAGAATATCGAGTGCATTGATCGACGGTACGCCCTTACGAATAATCGCCGAAGAAATGCGATTAATCACGTAGCGCGGATCAATCCCGCTCATCCCTTCGTCGGGAAACTCATTGCGCAGCTCCTTAATATCGGCCGCATTGAAACCTTCAACGATTTCGCCGTCGTAGAGCCGCATCTTCTTGACCAAATCGATGCCGCGACTCTTCGACTCTTTCAGCCTGGTCAGAATGGAGAACACCGCCGCTGTCCGCAGCGCGTGCGGCGCGATATGCACATTCGCAACGTCACTCTCCGAAATCAGCTTCTTGTAAATCTTTTCTTCATCGGTCACTTTCAGATTGTACGGCACTGGCATGACAATCATTCGCGAATGCAGCGCTTCATTCTTTTTATTACTGATGAATGCGCGGTACTCGGTTTCGTTTGTATGCGCGACAATTAGTTCGTCAGCGGAAATCAGCGCGAAACGACCGGCCTTGAAGTTGCCTTCCTGCGTCAGTGAGAGCAGATGCCAGAGAAACTTTTCATCGCACTTTAACATTTCCTGGAACTCCATCAGTCCCCGGTTCGCTTTGTTCAGCTCGCCGTCGAACCGATAGGCACGCGGATCGGATTCGGAGCCGAACTCCCCGATTGTTGAGAAATCGATGCTGCCAGTCAGATCGGCAATATCCTGCGACTTCGGATCGGACGGGCTGAACGTACCGATGCCGACTCGTTTATCTTCGGATAGAAAAATCCGTTCGACTTTAACTTTCTCAATCTCGTCGTGGTACTCCTGTTCCAACCGCATCGCGTTGAGTGGTGACAGATTGCCTTCGATGCGGATGCCCGTCTCCTTATAAAAATCGTCGCGCAGATGCGATGGAATCAAATGGAGCGGATCCTCATGCATCGGGCAATCCTTGATCGCATAGACCGCGCCCTCGTCGGTCCAGGAATAGCGTTCCAGTCCGCGTTTGAGCATCGTAACGATCGTCGATTTCCCGCCGCTGACCGGTCCCATCAGCAGCAAGATACGTTTTTTCACGTCCAGACGTTTCGCCGCCGGATGGAAATATTCTTCGACCAGCCGCTCGATCGCTTCGTCCAATCCGTAAATCTGCCCGTCGAAGAAGTGATAATGCTTATGACCGTCCTGCTCGGAAACACCGGCCGAAATGATCATCCGATAAACTCTTGAGTGAGCGGACTGTGCGATTATCGGGTTTTTTTTCACTAATTCCAGGTAGTCTGCGAATGTTCCTTCCCATTTCAGTTGTTCTTCATAATCATGAAATTTTTTCAATTTATCAAGAAAGTCCATCAAATCCCCCCAGAATAGATTCACCCAAGTAGTAATAAAAGTGTATGCGGAGATTTGACAATCTTTCATGGAAAGTCGGACGATGTGCTTTCGCTCACCCAAAAACGGCGGTGCGGCCGCGAAAAGTTGAAACAATCAATGCAAATTCGGGAAGTGCTGCTGCCTCAGCGCTTCATAGACAATGATCGCCGCCGAGTTGGACAAATTGAGTGACCGGAAGTTGCCGCTCATCGGCAGACGCATACAGCGATCATGGTGAGCCGCGACAAGTGTCTGCGGCAGGCCCGTCGTTTCCCGCCCAAAGAAGAAGTAATAATCTTTATCCGGATCGCTTAGATCAAACGCACTGTACGGACAGCTGCCGTCGGTTTCCACGAAATAAAATTCACCCTTCGTATGTTTTGCGAAAAAATCGTCGAGCGAGTCATAGTAATAGAGCTCAACGGACGGCCAATAGTCCAGGCCGGCGCGTTTCAGATGACGATCGTCGGTTGAAAAGCCAAGCGGACGGATCAAATGAAGCGTACTGCGTGTACAAGCGCATGTCCGGGCGATATTTCCCGTATTCGGCGGAATCAACGGCTGATAAAGCACAACGTGAATACTCATCGAGACACCTCGTTTCCGGTTGAACGCCGCCGCACATGAAAAAGCGGCCGCGTATCTGCAGCCGTTCAAAAACGTTTTTATTATAACACAGCGGTCCACCGTTCATCTTCAGTTTAAGGGAAAACCGACTGGAAATTTTCATTCACTCTTAAACTTCATTTTTAATATGAAAGAATTTATATTGAATCGACGGCGTCCATGCCGGTGAATCCGTGTAGGCCCAGTGGCGGGCTCTGGCGTCGTACGTATGCGCATTGACCAGCGGTTGCCCCGACGGATCGATCGCCGTCACCATTGTGTTATGATTCCAGTGTCCGTCGCCTTCAAAGTCGTAACAGATCACGTCGCCCGGTACGAGTTGATCCGCATGCTCCTTCTCTTCGGTACCGATCACGTTGCTGCGGCTGCTGAGATACCAACGGAAGCTATTGGCAACAGCCCATGTAAAACTCCAGTTCGTCCGGCTGTGCCACCAGCCGCGGCTGCGTACCGGCGCTCCCCACATCGGCACACCGCCAGCATAAAGACACTGAGAAATATAATTCGTGCAGTCGTTCTCCACTTGCGGATATGCCGGATTGCGCCGGTTCCACCACAGTTCCGCATAACGCACCGCCGCACGCCGATCATAGCCACGCGGCGCCTCTTCGCCTGCCGATTCGGCCGACATCGACGGGGGTTCCGTCTCGCGGCGCGCTACTTTCGACAAATCCGGGGCATCGGAGACAATACGGTCGCCCCGCAGCAATGCCTGCCTCTCCTCCACTTTTTCTTCGGTATAAAAGTCGCCGTTCTGCCGGACTAACCACTCGCTGCATAACCGGTAACGGACAATCAGATCCTCTCGCTTAGTCTCCGTTTGCCCGGGAGTAGCGCGAATCGCTGCTTTTTCAATTTCCGCTCCCCGCTCTTTCAAATCCCGGGCAATCCGGACCAGCCGCGACCGCTCCTCCGTTGGCACGGCTGCCGCAAACGGATCGGCCCGGCCGACTGGCCAATCGGCAAAAAAACGCAGATGCTCTTTCCAAAAATTCTCCCACTGCATAGCGCCCCCTCCGCTTCGCCCTGGCTTATAGAAATTCTATGCGAAGGGCGAAGAAAAGATGTCCGCGGCGAATCGCTTTCGATGCGGCACCGCCGAGCAGCTGCTACGATGCTAAACATTTCTGAGCGAAATCCGCCTTTTCCGATCAAAGCGCAAAGTAGCCCATTAAAATCGTCAGCTATCCAGCGTTTCAGTCGGCCGAACCGAGTGAATCAGCAGGCCGGGCAGAGATGCGTTCCCGGCTGTCCGGCGTTTCAGTCGGCCGAACCGGCCTTCTCCAGTTGCAGCATCCATTCTTTTCGATCCAAACCGCCGCCGTAGCCGACCAGCGAGCCATCCGATCCAATTACTCGATGGCACGGGATCACGATCGGCAGCGGATTGGCATGATTGGCACTGCCGACGGCGCGGACCGCTTTCCAGCGCCCGACCGCTTCGGCTACTTGTTTGTACGTCCGCGTTTCCCCATATGGGATGCGGCTGAGCGCCGTCCAAACCCTTTTTTGAAATGCCGTTCCCTCCAGCATCAGCTTCAGGTCAAAGCCTTTACGCACACCGGTAAAATAAGCGCGTAGCTGCTTGGCCGCAGGCTCGCAGGCATGGCGGTCGATACAAATTGTCGTGGGCAGGCCGCAGTGTTTTGCCCAGCGGATCACACGATCGCGCACTTCTTCGGGCACACCGAAATCGATGCGGCACAGACGCTCGCCGCAGGCCGTCAGCGTCAGCGGCCCGATCGGCGAATCAATGCCACGCACCTTCAGATCATCTTCATTTGTCACTTTCCTTTCCTCCTCCAAAAGTTCGTTATCCGAGCAGGAAGACTCGTTTTTAGCAAATCAACGGTTCAACTTTAAACCTTTGCGAAACTTTCGATTGTAAGCGATGGACTATGACCATTTTACCTACATCCAGCAGTACGGGCAACCCTCCTGCGAATAGCAAGAATGCCGCACACCTATCCCAGCGGAAACAGGCAAAGAACATTTTTTTAGAACGCCTCTAAAAAATAGTTGTGTGTAATAACGACATTGAAACAGCTTTCCAATAAGTGATAACCGAATTGTGGTAAACTGAGGGTAGTTCATATGCTGTCTCTTATACACATCTGACGCTGC